>CAIQXC010000601.1 GCA_903875675.1 Akkermansiaceae bacterium | reverse complement strand
TCGGCCAGCACCCGGACCGAGGTTTTGTCTCCATTGCCGGCAGTGAGGGTTGCAACCGCATGCTGCAAGTCCAGGACACCTTGGGCCACCGGCGAGGTTCCAGCAATGCGGATCGTTGCCGCGCACAGCGGTTGGGGATAGGCATTTGCATAGCTTGGCGGAGCGCCCGTCGAACCGGACACCGCTCTTGTGCGGACATTCACCTTAGGCAAGGGGCCGTCCTTTGATGTGTCGACCCGTGCATCCCAGATATCGTTTTTGGTGATTCGGAGCTGAAGGCCGCCATCATCGGCCCATACGATGCCGTAGAGATCGCCATTGCCGATGATGAGGCTCTCACTTTGCCCGTCAGCCATTTTTGATAACGTTACTCCTGCATCCAGCAACGCCTCAGGGTATGGAATGAACGGCTTGGGGGGGCCATCCCCAGCGTGCAGGGATGACATCCATATTGGCAATCCGACAAGCAGCACCAGTCGGGAGATTAGGTGGTTAGGTCCGGGTTCTAAATATCTTGTCTTGTTCATCGTTGTGTTTCTGATTTGAGAAATCTATTTATCATTGGATGTAGGGAGGACCACCCCATTATCGAAGCAAGCCTCGCCGCCAGTGGTCCGCAGGCAGATGCTAGCGTTGGTCCCCGGGCACCGGTGAAGTCATGGAGGTGGCCATCTCGAACGTCGGATAGATCCGGAACTGCGGGTGATTCTTGTATTGCAGGTTCTTGCGGCCCCAGTAGGTGCCGTAATATTGACCGTTCGTGTCCACCCAATTCGTCACTTTCAAAAACTCCTCGGGTGTGAGTTTGATGTCTTTGTGGACGTCCGCCAGCTTGGCGGCCCGTTGAGCTTTTCCGGGATCCGCTAGTTTCACCTTGCCCTTGCTGAGCATCGCCACCAGCACGCTGGCATGTGAGCCGAGCGACTTGGCAGGCAAGTAGGCAACATTGCCGGTCTTGGGATGATTCTCACCAATGATGGGTCCCAGCACGCCATTCTCGCGGTTGCTTACCAGGTTCGTATAGGACACATTGAATAAATCCGTTAGATCCCCGCTCAGGTTGAGTTTGCCTTTGGGTTCAGCCCCGCTGTGGCATTTCAGGCAGTGACTGTCCCAGACCGGTTGGACGTCGTGGGCATAGTCCAAGGGGCGGCATGCGGCCTTCTCGCCCGGTTGTGGGCCGGGGATGGACGGTTGCCTGACAAACGCCTTTTTCACTAGAGCTGAGCCGTCGTAGCGCGTCACGCCGGAGGGTGTTTCATGACAACCGACGCAGCTTCTAACCTCACCAGGCATATAGTTCACAAATGTACGTTCGGTCTGCACCGCCATAAAATTCTCGTCAAGTACCTGGAAGAAGATATTAGCTTCGGCAGGAACGACAAAGTTGGCAGAGCCGTCGTCTTCAACCGGCACCACGCCTCGTTGGACTTTCAGGCCGAGGTGGGTATCCTTGGTGATGCAGGCATATTGCTGGTCGTACTCATCCCCGCCCCAGTTGCGGCGCGTCGCCCATGGCCGGGGAATTTGCTCAAGGATCCGGATGTACTTGATCGTACCACGCGGCACATCCTCCAAGCCACAATAGACATCGGACACCATGCAAGCGGCTTGGTTCGCCTTGGCAAGGATGGCGTTGCGCGATGATGAGAGCTTTGGTGGGGTCGGGCGCTGCTTAAGCGGGTAGGGGAGCCAGCACGAAATTCCCGGGTCTATGCAGATGGGTTCGGCGTCCCCTGACTCACTTAGCAGATAGAGTCCGTAAGCCTTGGGATCCGCCCAAGGAGCTCCGGCAGGTTTGTGAGCCACCATAAAGAGCTTATCCGAGAGTGGATAGGGGTCTTTGAACAGCCGTCCTTTGGTGCCATCATTGCGATATTGTTCCCCCTTGGGGTTTGTGAACGTGTAACTTGTCTCCTCAGTGACATCGACATCAGGTGTCATATATGTCATGGGTTCCCGGGTGCGGATATTCTTCGTCAGATCGAGGCGGATCACGGTGCCCATGGCATTTTGGACGCAATGCGGCGTGCCGAGCATCACATACTTGTCCGGGGCGTCGGGAATAGCACGGCTATAAATGAATGTGGGCGGCAGGGCGATATCGTTGCCATAGATTTCCGATGAGGCGGTGCCATCGGGCTTCATGGCCCACAGGCCTTTGACGCTCACGGCCCCTTTGTCCACGTATTCCCAGCGGGTGTACATGACGCGCCCGTCGGGCAGCATCACCGGGGATGCCTCGCTGACTGAACTGTTGCTGAGTTTGCGCATGTTCTTGCCGTCAGCGTCCATTCGATAGAGCACGGTGGTCGTGAAGTTGTCCGGTGGGTCACAAAGGATTCCATACTGGCAACGGGTGGATATGAAGACGATCCCGCCATCGGGCAGATAGCATGGCTGCATGTCATCGGTGCCATGGTGATATTCTGCAGTGACACGATATTTTCTCACAAGTTCCTCCTCGTCGGGAGGTGGGAACGTCAGTTGATGAAGGGCCGTGCCGTCGGCATTGACCTCATAGATGCGGTAGCCCAGGTTTGGACCG
>CAIQXC010000600.1 GCA_903875675.1 Akkermansiaceae bacterium | reverse complement strand
TCCCAGCGAGTCCACCGGTCGCTGCACCTTGATCAACAGTGGCTACTGGGGGATCTCCGTGCAGGCAAATACCAGTTATGATTTGAAATGGTACCTGCGCCCAGGCACCTTCGAGGGCACCGTGTCCGCCACCCTCGAATCCAAGGATGGCAAGGTGCTCGCCCAACACGATTTTGGAAAAATTTCCCCGGCCAATACGTGGCAGAAGCTAACGGCAAAATTGCTAGCCACGGCCAGTGATCCTGAGGCGCGCTTTGTTTTGTCGTTTCGCGGCACCGGTGAGTTGCAGGTGGACTGGGTGTCGTTGTTTCCTCCGACCTACAAGAACCGCCCCAATGGCCTGAGGGTGGATTTGGCGAAGCATCTCGAGGCCCTCAAGCCGTCGTTCATCCGCTATCCCGGTGGTTGTTATGTGGAGGGCCTGTCGTGGGAATCGGCACCGGATTGGCGCAAGATGGTGTGCCCGCCGGAAGAACGCCCCGGCCAGTGGGGGTATTGGCAATACCGGTCCACCGATGGCTTCGGCTATCATGAATTCTTGCAATTCTGTGAGGACATCGGCTCCGACGCGATGTATGTGGCATTTTGCGGCATGACCGTTCATCCGGACAACAACGTGCCCGTCGATCAACTCGACCCGGTGATCCAACAGGCGCTTGATGCCATTGAATACGCGCTCGGTCCGGTGAGTTCAAAATGGGGTGCGGTGCGGGCCAAGATGGGCCATCCCAAGACGTTTCCCCTCAAATATATTGAAATTGGCAACGAACATCCGCCAGCGATCTACGGCGACTACTACAAGAAATTTCGGGCCGCGATCAAGGCGAAGTACCCGCAAATGACCGTCATCATGAGCATGTACTGGAGCGGCCTCAACCCGCCGGCCATCGCCAAGGCCGGCGACGAGGCGATTGATGTGGTTGACGAGCATTCCTACCGGCCGTCGGGCTGGATCCGCAACAACTTTGATTACTTCGACAAATACCCGCGAAAACCTTGGAAGATCTATGTCGGCGAATACGCCCATCATCACGGTGGCGGCGACTGGAGCTCGGCGATGGATGACTCTGTCTATCTGATGATGTTGGAGCGCAACGGCGATCTGGTCAAGATGGCGAGTTATGCGCCGCTCTTCGTCAACGTCCACAACAGTTGTTGGGGCGTGAACCTCATCGAGTTCGATTCCTCGCGCAGCTATGTGCACTCGTCCTATCAGGTGCAGAAGACCTACGTCGAAAACCGCCCCGACGTGAATCTGGCCACAGCCGTGGAAGTGTTGCCCAAGCCGGATCCTGCCCAACCGTTGTTTGAAGGCAAGTTCGGCCTCGGCTCATGGAATACCGCCAATGAATTCAAGGAATTGCGCATCTATGACGCCAACAACAAGCTCGTGCTCAGCGAGGATTTCGCCAATCTGGAGCGCTGGGAAACCCCGGGCATCGGCCAATGGAAAACGGAGAATGGCGTGCTCAAACAAACCGACACCACTCGCGGCCCGATCAGTTTGTTCCTCAAGGAGAAGCTTAAGTCCGGGCGCGTCACGGTCAAGGCACGCCGGGTCGGTGGCAGCGAAGGATTTTTGATGTTCTTCCATGCCGACGGGCCGGAGCGTTACATGTTCTGCAACTACGGTGCCGCTCAAAACCACTTCTCTGCCATCCAGGGCACCCCATCCAATACCATTGCCACCAAGGGCGGCGGCGACCTTCAGGGCCCCATCGACAACGAGCGCTGGTATGATATCAGTCTTGTCCTAACGAATAACTCGGCGGAGGCCCTGCTCGACGGCAAACGCGTCAGCAAACTTGAGGCGGACGTATTGCCGGCGTTTTTTGCCAGTTCCGGCTATCAGAAGACGGACAGCACAGTCGTGGTCAAGGCCACCAACTACAACGCCACCCCGCTGGTTGCCTCGATCCAACTCGCCGGAGTAACCAGCGTCGCTGCCAGCGGCCAGCATATCGTCATTCGCGCCGATAAGCCGGAGGCCGAGAACACCCTTGATGCACCTAACCGCATCGTGCCGCAGGTGTTGCCCTTGGACCATTGCGCGAAGAGTTTCCGAGTCACACTGCCGCCTTATTCAGTCAACGTCCTGCGCATCCAAGCCAAGTGAAACCGTCCCCATCTCTCGATCCATCATAACCCCGAACCTTATGTCAAAACCATACGAACGCACCGGAATGAAGAACACCGCAACATGGACCGCCAGCGTCCTGCTGGCATGCGCTGCGGCATGCACCGCGCAATCCACCATCAGCGTCAGCGTTGATAAACCCGGCATCAAGGTGAGTCCCACGCTCTGGGGCATCTTCTTCGAGGATATCAACCTCTCGGCTGACGGCGGACTGTACGCCGAGCTTGTTAGGAACCGCTCGTTCGAGGATGCTGACCAACCGGAAAGTTGGGCCATCAAGGCAGGCGGCACCGCCAAGGCTGAAATGACCGTCGAGGCTGACAAGCCAGTGAGCGCCAAAAACCCGCATTCGCTCAAGGTCACAGTCACTGGCAGTGGCAGCGCGGGAGTGGCCAACAGCGGCTATTATGGCATGTCCGTCATCAAGGACGATACCTATCAATTGTCGCTGGACGCCCGAGGCGGAGCGGATTTCGCCGGGCCTCTAACGGTCACGCTGGAGGCTGCCGACGGGGCGGTGTGCGCGACCGGGCAAATTGACGGCCTGACGCCCGAGTGGAAGCCCTACAAATTATCGCTGAAGGCGGCGGCCACCGACCCGAAGGCGCGTTTGGTGATTAGTTCCGGCAAGCCTGGCACATTTTGGCTAGACATGGTTTCACTTTTTCCGGAGAAGACATGGAAAGGTCATGGTTTCCGCAGCGACCTCTTTGAGATGTTGGTGGCGCTGAAGCCTGCATTTGTGAGATTTCCCGGTGGTTGCTGGGTTGAGGGGGACACGATGAAGGAAGCCTATCGTTGGAAGCAGACCATCGGTGATATTTCGGAACGGCGCACTCAGAATAATATTTGGGGTTACAAGGCCACCCACGGCATCGGTTATTATGAATACCTGGTGATGTGTGAAGACCTCGGTGCCGAACCCCTTTTTGACATCAACTGCGGCATGTCGCACCGGGAAACCGTCCCCATGAACCAGATGCAGGAATACGTCCAGGACGCCCTCGACGCCATCGAGTATGCTAACGGCCCGGCCGACAGCAAATGGGGTTCGCTGCGTGCCAAGGCCGGCCATCCGGCGCCGTTCCACCTGAAGATGATGGAGATTGGCAACGAAAACGGTGGTGCGGCATACAACGAGCGCTATGCCTTGTTTCATGATGCGATCAAGGCCAAGTGGCCGGACATGCAACTCATTGCCAACGTCTGGGGCGGCATGCCTTCTAACCGAGAGATCGGCATTGTGGACGAGCATTACTATAGCAATCCAGAATTTTTCATCAACAACTCGCACAAGTACGACAGTTATGATCGCAGCAAGTTCAAGGTATTTGTAGGTGAGTACGCGGTGACCGAGGGGACGGGGCAGGGGAGTTTGCGTGGGGCCGTCGGCGAGGCCGCGTTCATGACGGGTTTGGAGCGCAACTCGGATGTGGTGGTGCTCGCCTCGTATGCGCCGCTGTTTGTCAACATCAATCACAAGCGCTGGAACCCCGATTTGATCAACTTCGATAGCGCGAAGGCTTATGGGATCCCGTCCTATCATGTGCAGAAAATGTTTGCCGATCACCGCGGTGCCGTTGTTCTACCCGTCGATGTCAAGTCGTCGGACACGATTGATGCGATTACAGGAATGGTAGGGGTGGGCACATGGAACACACAGGCTGAATACAAGGATATCAAGGTGCAGCGGGGCAATGATACGCTGCTCAAGTGTGATTTTGCGGATGGCACCAAAGGCTGGAAACTTCAAGGCGGCGAGTGGAAGGTGAGCGGCGGGGTGTTAGGGCAGACCGCTGGCGGTACAGACTTCCGGGCCGTCACTGGCGACCCTGGCTGGAGCAACTACACCTACACGCTCAAGGCTCGCAAGACTGGCGGCGACGAGGGATTCCTGGTGATTTTCGGGATGGATGGCGGAGCCGGAAAATCTTGGTGGAACATCGGCGGATGGGGGAATTCCAAGCATTGCATCGAGATGCCGGGTGGCAGCAGCCCCACCGTAAATGGCCACGTCGAGACCGGTCGCTGGTATGACATCAAGGTGGAAGTGATGGGTTCCAGTGTGAAGTGTTATTTGGATGGCAAACTCGTCCAGAAAGCCGAGCGGCCCGCTGTGCGCTCACTTCACGTATCTTCAACTCTCTCGGCCGACGGCAGAGAGATCATCCTCAAGGTCGTCAACGCTTCCAGCAGCGACCAAGCCACCACCATCAAGCTGGACGGTGCTAAGAAAATCGCGGCCCGAGCCAAAGCGATTGTGCTGAGTTCCAAGAATGCGATGGACGAGAATTCCATCGCGGAGCCAGCCAAGGTGGCACCCGTCGAAGGCGAGATTTCTAACGCCTCGCCGAGTTTCACCCACACGTTTCCCGCCAATTCGGTGACCGTGCTCAGGTTGCAGAAGGAATGATCTTGCGAGCCACTGCTCAGTGGATTTTCCAAGCATGACTTAGCCATCTTTACGGCCCCACTGGGCGCAGTGTAGAGGTGATATTGACTGGCTTGTTACTGCGCATCTCATGGGCAGATGTGGGCAAGATGCCCACTCTCCTTGATGTGGGCAAGATGCCCACTTTCCTTGATGGAGACACTCGTCTGTCTTCACTTGACGCGTCTGCCGGGCCGAACTAAAAGTCCTGCCGATGAACGGAGCCAAATCATGAACCATGGCATGCACAGGGCCTTGGCGATGATGGTATGGCCGGGTTGCTTGCTCGTCGGTTCGGCATGGTCGATGGCGGCACCGCTGGCGACTCCTTACACAGCGGACCCTGAGACGCTGCACTTGTGGCACCTCGATGAGACCGCTCCACCCTTCCAAGATTTAGGCAGCAGACCGACCCTGCTGTGGGGGCTGCTCAATGGGGCCCAGGGAGGTGCGCCGGGCTTGGATGGGTTCGCTACGGCGGTGCGTTTCGTGCATTCCGCTCAAAGCGAGCCAGGTGTGGATCGGCCATACGGTCCGATTTTATTGGCGAATCCGAAACTTGGCATCAGTGATGGCGGCGGTGAGAGCACACCCATACCGGTGATGGGTGAGGACGGTGCCTTCACCATGGAAGCGCTCGTTAAGCTCGACATGCTGCCATCGGCCTCGCCGGGATTCGCGGCGGATATCATCACGATGGATCACAAGTCCTCCGATCACCGGGTGTTCCTGTTCCGGATCGAAAAACCCGGCTTCCTGTCCTTTGTCCCGCTCTTCGGCGATGAAGTCCGCGGCGGCGGGCTGGCAACTATCCCGACCAGCGGCCCACACGCCATCAATACCCGCGACTGGTTCCACGTGGCCATCACATACGACGGCAATAAATTCGTGGCTAACAACCTCAGGTTTTATTGGACGCGTTTGGGTTCGGGAGCGGAGGCGGCCAATCAGATCGGCAGCGGCACTCTGTCGGCGGACTTGCGCCGTGAGCTCGGGGATTTCGCCATCGGTAACACCGGAAAATTCAACGACCTCGGCCCGTTTGAATATTTTCCGGGCAGCATCGACGAGGTGCGCATCAGTCGCATCGCAAGGCGGCCCTATGATTTTTGCTTTGTTAGCCCCGAGGCAAAGGCCCGGGCCGAGGCGCGACTCACGCCGGCCCATCGACAGTTGACTCGGGCTGAGCTCAAGATGCGGCAGGTGTTTGTGGATGATAGCATCGCGCCACCGCGCCAGGACGCAACCCCGATGGTTCTAGGGCCGGGGCTGCACCGCTTGGATTTCGATTTCGGCTTTCCCGTCGGCGTAAAGGCCGATCCGCTTGCCGTGAAATGCCGCCTTGATGGTCTTGATGAGGACTGGCATCCGGCTGCCAGCGGCATGACGCTGACGTTTGAAATGATAGGTCAAGACGACCAGTTGTTGGCCCGCACCGAATTTTTTGCCACTCGTTCCAGTTCGGGGTGGGGCAGGGATGTTTTGGACTCACGGCTCACACCGAGGATAGAGCCGCTGTTTATCCCGGAAAACTCCCGCCGCATCCGGGTGGTCATGTCCTCAGGTGCCCCGGATACCACCGGCTGCTGGGTCATTGATGACCTGTCGTTGACGCGCTCCAGCAATCCCGAGGCGAACCTGTGGGCCAATGGCGGTTTCGACAAAGGGGAACGCACCGATCAAATCGGCGGCATCCCCGACGGCTGGGTCCGCGGCGGGAGCGAGCCAGCCATCGCCCGGGTGATGCAAGGCGCCAGCCCCGAACTCGGCCTGCTGGATGCCGAGCAAGACCACTCGGGATTTTGGACTTGCACCCAGAATCTAAGCGTCCGGCCGGGGCCGGGTGGCGAGACGTTTCGCTTGGCCTGGATGGAGGCATTCAACGTCATCTCCGGCTCCTTGCTGCGCTCCACCTTCTTGAATGTGCCCCCAGGAAAATATACTTTTCGGGCCATCGCCGTGGCTGATAGCCCGCTGGGTGGTACCAGCCAACTGGCGTTTCCCATCGTCATCCGCCAGCCGTTTTGGCAACAGGCGTGGTTTCTGCCCCTGCTCGCCGCGGCAGCGGTCATGTTCATTGGCTGGGCGTTATTTCGCAATTACCGACGCCGGGCCCGGGCCCGCATCGCCACCATCAGGCAGGCCAACGCGATTGAGAGGGACCGAGCCCGCATTGCCCGTGACATGCACGACGATCTGGGCACTCGTGTGTCCCTGATGAAACACGCCGCCTCGGTCGTGCGCGAAGCCATCGAGCATGATTCGGCCCAGGCCAGTCGTCAGGTGCAGCGCTTGGAGTCCGCCGCTTCCGATCTGGTTCTGGCCATGGATGGTCTGGTGTGGGCGGTCAATCCCGCCAACGACACCCTTGAGCACCTTGCCAGCCACTTGTCGGGTGTGGCGCAGGAGATTTTTCGGGACGCTCCCGTCACCTTGCGTTTGGCGATACCGATGGATCTGCCCGGCTTGCTGCTGCGCTCGGATTTCCGCCACCATTTTTCACTCATCGTCAAGGAAGCCCTTCACAATATCCTCAAGCATGCCGGCCCCTGCGAAGCCACACTGGAACTCACCGTCGAAGGCGACACCCTGGTGGCGATCATCACCGATACGGGAGCCGGCTTTGATCCCGCTCATCCCAAGGCTGGCAACGGTTTGCGCAACCTGAGCGCCCGCACCGTGGAAATCCATGGTACCTGTGAAATCCAATCGGTGTTTGGTCATGGCACTTCCGTGGTTTTTCGCTGTCCGCTGCACTCAAATCCATTACCCTGATCTCATCCCATGCAACCTACCCCGCGCCGCGTCGCCATCGTCGAAGACGATTCCCTGTTCCGGGAATCGTTCCTCGAAATCATTGCCGCCTCCGACGCTTGGGCCGTCGTCGGTTGCCACGTCCGCGCCGAATCGGCCCTTGAGGACATCCTCTTGGATCCGCCGGAGGCGGTTATTGTCGATATCCAGTTGCCCGGGATGTCCGGCATTGAGCTTGTTAGAAAGCTCAAGCCGCAATGTCCGGCCACGCAATTTCTGATGGTCACGGTTTTTGAGGATGCCGACAAAGTCTTTGAGGCGCTCGCCGCAGGGGCCTCCGGCTATGTCTTGAAACGCGATGTGCATGCTCGGCTGCTAGAGTCCCTCGATGACGTGTTGGCCGGTGGCGCGCCAATGTCCAGTGCCATCGCCCGCAAGGTGGTGCAGCATTTCCAGCTGCCGGTGCCCGAACCGGGGGATGATTTTCAGCTGACCCAGCGCGAAAAGGAAACCCTCGACCTGTTAGTTAAAGGTTTCTTCTACAAGGAAATAGCGAGTGAACTGGGCATCCGCATCGATACCGTGGCCTTCCACCTCGGCAATATCTATCGGAAACTCCAGGTCCGGACCCGCAGCGAGGCCATCCTCAAATACATGCATCGAGAGGCCAAGTCCTGAGACGTTCTCAGGGGAACACCGCCCGATAGAAGCGGGCGGCGGGCAGCGGTTGCGCGTCGAGAAAACTGAAGCTGCCGTCTGCTGCCGCTGACACGGTGGCGCGTGTGATCCACGCCGCGGGATCGGCGAGCGCGTCACTGGCCTGGATTCGATAGATCCGCCCCGCCACCCCGGAAAACAGGACCCGGCTCGAGCCGTCGGGCTGGAGCTGGATCGAGAGCGCTTGTTGGACCGGGGCGTCTGGCGGGATGAGGGTGATTTGGACGGTTAGATTCGTGATTCCGCCTTGGGCGTCGCGGATCGAGTAGGTAAAGGAGTCCGGGGCGGCATCACCGGGACGAGGGGTGTAGATAAGCCAGCCGTTAGCCACGCTGAGGGAGGCACCGTTGATGCTGAGTGGTGAGGTTGATAGAAAGTCGAAGGGTCCTGCGCCATCATTGGCCATAAGGGAGGCGACGCTCATGCGAACCGTGGTGCCAGGGTCATGAGTAACACGGTCGGCACCGGGTTCCGCAGCGCTTCCGGTCGTGAAGTGGTAGCGGCCGGAACCCACCGCGAAGACAGCCGCGCCAGCCTCCATGCGAAGAAACGTCACACCGTCGGATGTGGTGGCCAGCCGGCCGCTTTCCTGCACCTCGGCGGCGGAGTTGGCCGGCACATATATCACGGCACGGGTGTTGGCCGGAATGCTCGTGACGAGCGAAAAGCCCCCAGCGTATTGGAGCCAGGCGGTGGTGATCAGGCCGTGAATCGAGCGCAGGCTGCCGCTGGCACTGGTGAGCTGGCTGCCGGGCCTCGGGTGGATGATGATTTTTTGATAGCCCGGGGTTGAGGGGTCCTGATCGATGCCGGCGACGGTGGAGTAGAGCCACTCACCGCACGAGCCTAACGAGTAATGATTGAACGAATTCATGCCGGGGTCCTGGAAGCCGTTTTGTGGCGTCAACCCGTCCCAGCGCTCCCAGATGGTGGTGGCACCGAGTTTGACTGAAAACAGCCATGAGGGGAATGTGTCTTGGAGCAGAAGGCGGTAGGCGGTGTCGGTCTTGCCTGCGGCGGTGAGTGCGGGAAGCAGATAACTCACGCCGACAAAACCGGTGGATAGATGGTCGCCCTTGGCAATGATATCATTCTCCAACAACTGGGCGGCGACTGGGCGCAAGGCCTCGGGCAGCAGGTCGAACTTGAGGGCCATGGCATAGGCGCACTGGGTGCTGCCGGTGATGGCAGCGCTGGTCGGGTTGACGTACTTGTTGATGAACGCGGTCTTGATGGTTTGGAACAGGGCGGCATAGGTGGCAGCATCGGCGGTCTTGCCCAGCGCGGCCGCCGCCTGCGCCACCAATCCGGTGGAGTAGGCATAGTAGGCGGTGCCGATGAGTTCCTTGTTCGTATCAGCGTTGATCGAGAGCCAGTCGCCGTAGTCATTGCCGCGCGAGCCGCTGCGGATCGAGTTGGAGCTTTGGGATTTGCACCACTCGATCCACTGGACCATGGCCGGAAAGTTTTTGGCGAGCAGGCGCAGGTCGCCGTATGCCTGATAGATTGTCCACGGGCAAATGACCCCGGCGTCGCCCCAGGCCGGGGTTCCGCTGGATGTGCCGGCATTGGGGGAGACGTCGGTGAATCTGCCGTCGGAGAGCTGGGCGTCGGTGACATCGGTGAGCCACTTGGAGAAAAAGGCTGCGATATCGGCGTTGTAGGTGGCGGTTCGGACAAACACCTCGGCGTCGCCCATCCAGCCGAGGCGCTCGTCGCGCTGCGGGCAATCGGTGGGCACGCTCAGGTAGTTGCCGCGTTGGCCCCACTGAATGTTGGAGTGGAGTTGGTTGATGAAGCCGTTAGAGCAAGAAAAATCGCCGGTATGGGAGTTGTCCGAGCCGAGCACGATGCCGGTGATTGCGTCGAGCGGAGGGGTGCTGGCCACGCCAGAAAGCTCCACATAACGGAACCCGTGGAAGGTAAACTTGGGTTGCCAGATTTCCTCGCCGCCGCCTTTGCAGATATAGGTATCGATGGATGGTGCGCCGCGCAGGTTGGCGGTGTAAACCGAGCCGTCGGGGTTGAGCATTTCGGCGTGGCGCAGCGTCAGGCGGGTGCCGGTGGCGGCGGTGATTTTCAAGCGCACGACGCCTACCATGTTTTGGCCGATGTCGTAGGTCCATTTGCCGGGTGCTGATTGAGCCAATGATTTGGGAGATATCTCCAGCAACTCACGCACCGGCTCCATCACCTGCCCGTTGAGAACATGCGCTGGCTCGCCTCGCAGCAATACCTGGCCCCAGCCCGAATCGTCGTAACCCGCCGACGCCCAGCCCGCCAATTCGCGGCTGGCATCGTAGTCCTCACCCAGCATGAAGTCGCTCGCAACGGTCGGGCTGACCTGCATTTTCCATGAGCCGTCGGAAACGATGCGCTCGCTGGTGCCATCCGTGTAGGAAACCTCCAATTGCACCAGACAGGCCGGTGTGCTGCCCCAGAATTGATAGCCGCCGTTGCCGATATGACCGCTGTACCAGCCGCTAGCCACCTGTGCGCCTAACACATTTTCACCCACACTTAGCTGCGATGTCACATCATACGCCTGATAGCGCAGCCGCTTCGAATAGTCAGTCCAATCCGGAGCGAGGATATGGTCACCGACGCGGCTGCCATTCAAATGCAGTTCGTAGAGGCCCAAGGCGGTGGCATACACGGTCGCTTGTCGGATCGGCTTGGCCAGCGTGAACGACTTGCGCAGGTATGGCAGCGTGCTCGGCTTGGCCAGATCCGCCGGGAAATTCAGCAAGGTGTTTTCTGCCACATATTTCACCAGCGAGCGGCCATTGTAGGTGTATTCCATCCGCAGCCGCTTGGCATGGTTAGTTGCGGGGTCGCCGCCGAAATTGGTGTTGTTCACGGTGAGGGTGAAGCTGCCGGCCAGAGCCCGGTTTGCTAGATCCGTGGTGACGTCCAGCGTGCCAAAGCCGTCGTTGGCCTCGTAGCGGGCGTTGGTGAAAACGACGGTGACTGGCGGCGGCAGGTCGGCCGGATAGTTGAAGGTCATGTTTTCCGCGGTGATAGACACACCGGCGGCACCGTTGAGCGTGTAATTGATCCGCAGGCGTTTGATCTGGTTGAGCGCGGGGTCCGGGCCGAAATTTGTGTTGTTGACGACGCTGGAAAACGAACCGGCCTGGGCCGCCGAGACGATCTGGGCGGTGACGTCGCGGAAGCCGCTGCCGCTCACCGATTCGTAGCGGGCGCTTTGGATCACCGGTTTGGTTAGAGCCGGAAGATCGCCTGGAAATACGATGCTGGAGTTTTCGGGAAATGTCTTCGTCGCACTCAGCCCTCCGCTCTGGTACTGCACCCGCAATTGCTTCACTGTGCCATACGCCGGATCACTGCCGAAGGTCGCATTGGTTACCGCCAACGCGTAATTGCCCGCCTGGGCCAGCGTCACCAGTTGTGCGGTGACGTTGAGCGAACCGGCACCCGACACCGCCTCATAATAAGCCGCGACGATGACCGGCGGAGTGCCGTCCGCCGCGCCGAAAGTCGCCCCGTCGAGCCATTTGGCACTCCAATCCGCAGCGTTGATCAGGCCGATCGACCAACTTGCCGGGCGGCTCCAGGGCGAGGGCTGGTCGTCCTTGTTCCAGCAGCGGACTTTCCAAAAGCACGTCGCTCGGGATACCAGCGGAACCCCCGCATAGGCAATCTGGCTGGTGGCATTGCCAATAACTTTGCCGCTGTCCCACAGGTCTCCTTGGTCGGCCGCTAGATGCTCCCGGCTAGAGGCAACCACCACCTGCCACGCGCTTTGCGTCTCGCCGCGGTCGAGCGATTCAACCACCCATGACAAACGCGGCTGGGTTTCATCGAGGCCTGTTGGATTGGTTAGATATTCGCAGCGCAGCGTCGTCGCTTCCAACGCCGCCTGCACCGGCTGGCCAAGCACGATGGCCAGTAGGAGGGCGCGGAAAATTCCCAGGTTGCGGGTCGAATTCATGGGCGATAGGGCGTGAAACGTCAGCTTGTCCGGGCTAGTGAACACCCGTTTGACCGAGGCTACCACCTCCTAGTTTATGGAGGATTAATTTTTTGTAATTCCCGACCTCTTATTCGCTGTAATTGTTTTATTTTCAATGAGTTTCGCAATACTCCATAAATAGGGAGGTTTACGAAATTAGCTTTCTCGACTAGGCGTTTTGATTCCTCAGCGGCGTCCATCGTGGAAACTGCGGAGAACAAAAATTGATATAACGAAATCCCCGAATCCGCCTATGAAACCTCGCTATCTCCGCCACCTTCCCCAGACGTTCGTCGTCTGCATTGCCCCTCTTCTCGCCTGTGCCACGGCATTCGGTACGGTTGTCTCCACCAATGAGTCCAACGGCTCCGGCGAATGGACACTGCCCTCTGGCACCAACCTGCTCACTGGCCGGACGCCCTTAACCAGCCCGAATACCCACGAAGGGTCGTCGAATACTTGGAACACGGTCATTGATGGCACCCTCGGTGATACCGGCGGTTCACCCGCCACCAGTTGCACGCCAAACAATGGCGAGTCGGTCATCTTCCCGCTGGATCTCGCCGCCAAGCCTGAGGGCTACAACATCACTTCCTTCGATTCTTACAGCACGTGGGGCAATAGCGGCCGCGATGATCAGAATTACATGATCCAGTATTCCACGGTGGCCAATCCCGGCACCTTTATCAACCTCTCCACCGTCGGTTGGCACACCGGCAACGACCGCTCCACCCACGTCCGGCTCACGGATAACTCCGGCGTTCTAGCCAGTGGAGTGGCTGCCATCAGGCTCATTTTCGACCGCCAGGAAAACGGCTACGTCGGCTACCGCGAGTTGGTCCTCCAAGACACGCCTACCGTCGTCTGCGTCGATAACCAGTCCCGCGATGATAACACTTGGCCCGCCCTCGTCGGACCCAATCTCCTCGCCGGTATCACCCCGACTGACCCATCGCCGACCATCCAAGAAGGTTCGACGGGCACTTGGGCGACCTTGACCGATGGCAGCCTCGGTGATTACACCACACCGGCCTCAAGCTGCACTCCTGGCAATGGCCAGACCGTGACCTATCCGTTGGATCTAACCGCCAAGCCCGGCGGCTATGACATCACCTCCTTCGAGTCCTACGGCGCATGGGGCAACAATGGCCGCGACGACCAGACCTATACCCTCTCGTATTCAACGGTGGCGGATCCAACGACGTTCCTAGCGATCACCGAGGTGTACAACCACACCGAATACAATGGCCCTAACAACCGAAAGTCCACCCGCACCCGGGTGACCGGCAATGGTGGCCCGATGGCCTTGGGAGTGGCCGCCATCCAAGTGACGTTCCACGACCAGGAAAACGGCTACACCGGTTTCCGCGAGTTCATCCTGCGTGATACGCCACTGGCCACTCACATTCTGACCGAGGCCAACAGCACCAACCTTTGGACGCTGCCCACCGGCACCAACCTGCTGAGCAATACCCTGCCTAAAACTCCTACGGTTGCCGCTGACGCCAACCATGGCAATGGCGATGTCACCAATTCCGATTGGACGGTGCTGACCGACGGGTCCCTCGGTTCCGCCGGCACCCAATTGCAAAGTGTCGCGCCCCTCAACAACACTTCCGTCATTTTCCCCTTGGACACATTGACTAACACCAAGGGCTACAACCTCACCTCGCTCGATAGCTACTGTGCTTGGGGCGACAGCGGCCGCGATGACCAGAACTACGCGGTCTATTATTCCACAGTGACGGATCCAACCAACTTCATCCTGTTGGATTACATCTACAATCCGACCATGGCGTCCATCAACTCGACCCATAGCCGCCTCGCCGCATCGTCGGGCGTTCTCGCCTCGAACGTGGGGGCCGTCCAGTACGTCTTCAACAACCAGGAAAACGGCTATGTCGGATTTCGTGAACTCATCGCCCTCGGTAGCGCCGTGCCGCTGGCCAACCCCCTCACATGGTCGGGCTTGAGCGGCTCCGGCGGCTTTGCCAACTGGACCACCAATGCGGATAACAATTGGAAGGATGCGGGTGTGAGCTCGACGTTTACCAGCATCGCGCCGCTGACGTTTGACAACACCGGCGTCAACACCAATATCAGCATTCCGGCCGCGATCACCGCAGCCAGCTTGACCTTCGCCAACAACAGCCCGCATTTCTATGCGTTCAACGGCCAATTGCTCACAGTCACTAACGAAGTAACGCTAACCGGTTCTGGCACGGTCGCTTTCGGTAACTCCCTGCAAGCCGCCGGTCTCACGGTGTCGGGTACCGGCAACTTGTCCCTCGGCGTCGATAACCTCCTCACCGGAAGTTCGACGGTCAACAGCGGCACGCTCACCCTCGCCAGCGATGGCGCTTTGGGCAGCTCCGCGTTGGCACTCACCGGAGGCACGGCTAACTTCATGTCCGCCAGCCCTGGGGTCAACAGCATCTCGGGTACCGGCGGAACCATCTTGTTGGGCACTGTGACAGGCGGCAGCAGCGCCACCAGCCTGAGCGTGGGCGACTCAACGTCGGGCACCTTTGCCGGGGCCATCGCCAACGCATCCGCTTCGGCACGCGGCAGTCTGGTCAAGAATGGCAGCGGCTCGCTGACACTGGAAGGAACCAACACCTACACCGGCACGACTACCGTGAACGCAGGTGAACTCAAATTGGGCAAGCGGCTGTCCCTCTACAATGGCAACACCGCATCCTGGAGCGCTTCTAACATCCTTGTGTTCAGCGATCTAACCCTCCAGATGGGTGGTCCCGGTGATTTCACCAGTTCCGATGTGGTCGCGCTTAACACCGGCGGCTTCGATCCATCCGCCATCCTCGGCTTGGACACCACCGATGGCGATGCCATCATCTCTGATGCCCTCAGCGGCGGTGTCAAACTCGTCAAAGAAGGCAATAACACGCTGGAGTTCTCCGGCACGAACACCTTCTCCCAAGGCATCACCGTCAACCAAGGCACCATTGAGCTGGCCAACCCAAGCGGCATTTCGATGCCCAGTGACCTGACGATGGGCAACGTCACCTTTGACATTTGGGCGAACATGGACTTTGACAACCAATTCGCTCCCACATCGCTGATCAAGTTCCATACCGGCCCCGGAGCGGTCAATGGCAAGGTCAACCTCCGAGGCACTCATCAGGCGGTAGGGGGTCTGGAAAGCACGTCGGGCAACCGCATAGCGATTGTTCAGAATGACGAGACGACGGCACCAGGCTACACGACCAATCCGGGGGTCTGCTCATTGGCGATCAACACGGATACCGGCAGTTTCCACAGCTTCTTCGGCATCATCCGCAATAACGACGGAGCCTCGCTGTCCCTCATCAAGAACGGCCTTGGCACCCAGGAATTCATCAACACGCCTGTTCAGGGCTACGGCTACAACGGCCTCACCACCATCAACGAGGGCACGCTCCAGCTCACCTTCGCCAGTGGCGATAATGGCTTCGGCTCCAACGTCCTCGTCAACAGCGCAGGTACCCTGTATTTTCACCAGATCAACGGCGATCTCAGCTTTGACCGGGAAATCTCCGGTGAGGGCCATGTCGTCGTCGATGGCGTCAATGCCGTGCGCATCAACAGCAACAACAACTCCTGGTCCGGCGGTACCACCGTCGGTGTGGTTGACCACGAATGGTTTGGTTACCTCGCTCTCGAGGGCGGTAATGCTGTGGGAGCCGGCGAAGGAACCTCTGCCGGCGGACATTGTGCAGGCGGTTTAATGACTCCCTCCAACGTCATTACCGTCAACAACGGTGCCACCTTGGCGCTCGACGGCATCGCGCCGCTCGGCCAATCGGGCATCCTTCCCCAGTACGGGTTGTCGGTTCGGATCACTGAGAATTCGACGCTTTCGGGCGGCAGCAACACCACGGCGTTCGTGACCAATATCACCCTCGACGGCGGTAAAATTGAAATCACCAACGGTGGCAACGCTGCCAACTTCGGCACCGATTTGGCGCTTGTCGGAACGCTGGTGGTCGGCGGTTCCAGCACCGTGCCGGCGGAGATCCACACCCCCGTCGCCGGGCCGTATGCCAATGCGTCGTTGGGTTCCAATGGTCAGCCGGGAACCGTGTTCCAAGTAGCCGATGTCACGTCCAGCAGCGCCACCGACCTCACGGTCTCCTCGATCCTGCGCGACATCGCCACCCATGCCTCGCCGCTCATCAAGACCGGTCCGGGAACCATGTTGCTCTCAGGTGCCAATACCTACACCGGAGAAACCACCATCCTCGAAGGTGAACTCATCGTGAGCGGGGATTCCATCGTTGATACGAACAAACTGGTGATCAACGGCGGCAAACTCGGGATTGTGGATGCGGCCAACGAATCCGTCGGTGCCCTGTTTTTCGGCTCCACCCAACAAGTCGCCGGCACCTACGGCAGCACCAGCTCGTCGGCCACCTATCAGGACGACAGCCGCTTCTCCGGATCCGGCATCCTCACCGTTACTGCGAGCCCGGTGGCCGATCCCTACGATGTGTGGTCCGCTCAAATCACCGATGTCAACCAGCGTGGCCGCAATGCCGACCCGGATGGCGATGGATTCACCAACCTTCAGGAGTTCCTGTTTGGCACCTCGCCCATCGCGAACAATGGCTCGCTCACTCAGATGGAAAAAACGCCCTCGGGCCTGATCCTGAGCTGGAATCAGCGTGCCACCGGCACTGGCGTTTATGCGCTGGAAGAAAGTGCGACTCTGATGGAAGGCTCGTGGTCCGCCAGCACGGCAACCCTCTCGGACAATGCCGTCCAAGACCTGCCAGACTATGTGCGCAAGCAAGCCCTCATCCCGCTCGACAGCCCACGCAAGTTTGTGCGGGTTGTGGCTGCCGAATGATCCCATGGCCGCAGCGCCCGGATCTCCGGCCGCTGCGGCCCTTGAGGGTTTCCTTAGCACGTTGGTTGTTTGAGCAGAGGCACTGGGCAGCCTGCCCGGTGCCTCTGCCTGCTTCATTCCTGCACCGCCTGATTCAACCGGATTAGCCGCAGCCGGGGGTCATCCCAGCGCCCGTATATTCCCGGCAGTATAAAAAAGTTCCCGGATTTGAGGATTACAGGTTGCGTGTCTGGTGGCCACCCCCTAGCTTTGGCCCATGTACCCCCAGATTGCCTTCATTAATTCGCCACAGGATTGGATTGTCATCTTGCTGATCGTGATGTTGCTGTTTGGTGCGAAGAAGTTGCCCGAGCTGGCACGCGGTGTTGGCAAGAGCATGGGCGAGTTTAAAAAAGCCCGCGAAGACTTCGAGCGCGAGATCACCACAGCCGCCACTGAGGTCAAAACCAAGGAACCCACTGCCAAGGAACCTCACGAGTCTTGACCCTAGGCTCGGTTTTCCTGCTTTGACAAGCCCCGCGTCCTGCGCCAAGGTCGCGGCACACTTCATCACGCATTACCTATGGCTTACGATCTCATTGTCATTGGCGGTGGCCCGGCGGGTTACGTCGCCGCCATCCGCGCCGCCCAACTCGGGAAAAATGTTGCCTGCGTCGAGGCGGACCGGGCAGGCGGAACCTGCCTGAATTGGGGGTGCATTCCGACCAAGGCGCTGTTGAAGAATGCGGAGTTGTACCACACGCTGCGGCACAAGGCTGCGGAATTCGGCTTGAAGATTGATGGTTTGTCCTACGATTGGTCGGCAGTGGTTGGGCGTTCGCGCAAGGTTTCCGGGCGATTGGCAGGGGGTATTGAGTTTCTGCTGAAGAAGAACAAGGTCGATTACATCAAGGGTTCTGGCTCGATCGAAGGACTTGGCAAAGTCAGCGTAGCGGCTGCGGATGGCAGCACCCAGATTCTGGAGACCCAGCACATTCTCATTGCCACCGGTTGCAAGTCGCGTGGCTTGCCGTTGTTGCCTTTCAATGGGACATCGGTGATCAGTTCCAAGGAGGCGATGGTGCTGGCCACACAGCCCAAGGAATTGGTCATCATCGGTGCTGGGGCCATCGGTGTTGAATTTGCCTATATTTACAATGCTTTTGGGACCAAAGTGACGCTGGTGGAGATGTTGCCGCGAATCCTGCCGGTGGAAGATGACGAGGTTGGCGAAACCCTCGAGAAATCCCTGATCAAACAGGGCATTCGCTGCCTCACAAATACCAAAATCACTGCCGCCGCCGATCTCGGCGACCACGTCGAAATCACCGTCGAGGGGCCCAAAGAAAACGGCGTCATTCGCGCTGATATCTGCCTCGTTGCCATCGGTATCCAACCGGTATTGCCCAGCGGCATGCAACCGGCCCTCACCGAACGCGGCTATATCCAAATCGGTGCCCGCTATGAAACGTCGCTGCCCGGTGTCTATGCCGCCGGCGATATCACCGGCCCGCCGTGGTTGGCTCATACCGCATCGTTCGAGGCGGTGCAGGCGGTGGAGGGCCTCTATCTGCACGGTCACACTCCGCGCAAGGTGAAGAACTTCCCGGGCTGCACGTATTGTCACCCACAGGTGGCCTCGGTCGGCAAAACCGAGCGCGAACTCAAGGCCGCTGGCATCGCCTATAAAGTCGGTAAAATCCCGTTCATAGCCATTGGCAAGGCGATCGCCTCCGGTGAATCCGAGGGTTTTGCCAAGCTATTGTTCGGCAAGGTACATGGCGAATTGCTAGGCGCGCACCTGATCGGCGAGAATGCCACGGAGCTCATCGCCGAAATGGGGCTCGCCCTCGATCAGGAACTCACCGCCGAGGAAATTCACGCCACCATCCACGCTCATCCGACGATGTCGGAAGTCATCCACGAAGCAGCACTCGCGGCTGAGGGCCACGCGATCCACGTCTAACACAGGATCGACTCCGTGCCGCTTTTGAGGTCGAACCCTGAGTTCTGATGCTGCCTGCCAGATGGTCATGCATCGGCCTGTTGGGGGAGAGCGGGACTTTGCGCAAGTCCCGCTCCCTGCCAAACTTGGTGAGCCCCCCTCCTTAGTGAGCCACGCGGGTGCCACTGCCGGATCTCAGGACGCGCACGCTGTCGCCGACTCTGAAATACTCGCGGCTGACCTCCTGCACGACCGACACCGAGCCGCCCTCATTGAGGCGCACGTTGATTTCGATGCCGTTGCGGTTGCCCATGGATTGTTCCACATTGGACCCGATGACGCCGCCGGCGACCGCGCCACCGATCGCTCCCGCGGTGTGAGCGGCATGGCCTCTGCCAAGTTGGCTGCCGAGCAAGCTACCACCCACGGCGCCCAGCACGGTGCCGGCCTCGTGATTGCCCTCGATTTTCACGGGGCTGATGGAGGTGATTTTCCCGTAGCGCACGGACTGTTCCTGACGGACATCACCCTGCCGATAGACGTTGCCGCTTCGAGTGTCTTGAGCACAGGAGGCCAACAACATCACAAGCGGCAGGCAAACAAAGTATTTCGTTTTCATCGGCGGCAGCCTAGCGTCTCAGCCGGGAAACACAAACGGAAATTTTGACAGAAGACAGAAGAAGGGAAGACAGAAGACTACAAGACAGAAGACAAGAGGAAGTAGCTCCATGCTCCGCCCAATAGCTCGGCTCTTGTCTTGGAGCGAAGCGGTCTTCTGTCTTGCGCCTGAGGCGCAGCCTCGCTAGGGAGTCTTTACCTGCAGGCGCATGAATCGTTGCGGGGAATTGCTGGTTGGGATGCTGTCTCTAACGGTCACCAGCCAGTAGCTGCCCAGGTCAACGCGGCCGGTTTCCACCGCTACAGGGAACCACGAGTTGGCCGTCAGATCGGCGCTGGCCTCGACAACGACGAGGACGTCGGTGGCTTGTTTGTTGAGGCGGTAGGTCATAGTTAGATAGCCGGTTTGTTGGCTGGTGGTGGGCAGCCCGTTGGCATCGGCAGACAAGGGGTCGAGCGCCAAGGCGTACTCCATGAGGTTGGTGATGCCATCCTGATCCGGATCGGAGGAATCGCCGCTGATGGTCGGATCGGCGAGTTCGGCGGTGGTGAATTTGCTGAGTTTCCAGATGGTGTAGGGCAGTGGGTCGGGAGCGGCGATTTTCAAAATCGCCGAAGCGCTGGGAATGCCGTTGACGGACACGGTCACCAGCGCGCAGCCCTGCGGGAAATTCGTGGGTAGGGTTGTGGAGATGGCGACGTCCGACCAACTCGCCGGTTGCAACACGCTGGTCAGGCCGCTATCGAGTGCCCGAAGTTGAATCACCGGCAGGTCGCTCGACGAGTTTTGGGTGCTGTTGCCACCTGAGGCGGCGGAGAGGCCGCGGAATTGGCTGCCGACCAGAGCCAGGATATTGCCCGGAACGATCGAGGCGGGTGCGCTGGTGATGATCGGCTGGGATGCGGCGGCGAATCCCAATCCCACGTCATAGGATTCCGCGCTGTTGAGAGGTCCGGCGCTACCGCCGCCGCCAATGGTGAGCACCCGCCCGTTGATCAGGAGCGTGGCGGTGTGGCTTTCACGCTTGCTGGTAAGGGCAGCGGTGCTTTGCCACAGGCCGGTGGCAGGATCAAATATCTCCGCCGTTTCGGTCACACCGCTAGCGCCCGTGCCACCGGTGACGAGTACCTTGCCATTGGTTAGTAAACTGGCCGTGTGCGAGGCGCGAGCCAGTGCGAGTGTGGTGGTGGCGGAGGTTGCCACGTTGCTGGTCGCCGCCCAGGTGCCGGTGGCGGGGGTGTAAAGCTGCGTGCTATTCTGATAGGTGATGCCGTTGCTGCCACCGGCCACCAGCACCTTGCCACTCGGCAGCAACGTGGTGGTGTGGCCAAGGCGGGCGGCGCTCAAGCCACCGGTGGCACTCCACAGGCCGCTGGTCGGATCAAACAGCTCGGTGGTGGCGAGCACACCTGCAGCATTTTCTCCGGCAGTGACGAGCACCTTGCCCGTGCTTAGCAGGGTTGCCGAGTGGGCATCACGAGCACCGAGCAGGGAGCCGGTTGCCGACCACAGTCCGGTGATGGGGTTATAGATTTCCGCGCTGCTGAGTACTCCGCCATCATTTTTTCCGCCGGTGACGAGCACTCGGCCATCGGCGAGCAAGGTGGCGGTGTGCAGGAAGCGTGGGGTGGTCATGTTAGCGACGGGCAGCCAAGCGCCGACGGTTGGGTTGTAGAGTTCGGCGCTGGCCAGGGCGGACGTGCTGTGCCCGCCGAGGACGAGCACATTGCCGGTCTTAAGCAGTGTGGCGGTGTGATCGCGCCGAGCCGTGACCATCGCAGTGGCCGACGCCCAAACCCCGGTGACGGGATGGTACATATCGACGCTGGCGTGGGTGGTGCTGCCATCCCAGCCGCCAATTGCCAGCACCCGGCCATCCGGCAGCAGGCTCGCGCTGTGATGGGTTCGTGCCGTGCCCGGTGCCGCAGTGGACGCCCATGTGCCAAGCGCATTATCATATAACTCAGTGCTGGCAAGCACGGGATTGCTGTCACCGTAACCGCCGGTGATCACGAGTTTTCCGTTAGCCAGCAGGGTGGCTGTGTGGTCGTAGCGTTTGCCGAGCAGCGAAGGATATCCAGCCGCCCATGTGCCGGTGACCGGATTGTAGATGTCGGCACTGGCCTGCGCCGCTAAGTTTCCTACCCACTTGCTGCCGCCTGTACAAATCACCCGGCCATTGGGGAGCAGGGAGGCCGTATGATAGTATCGGCCGTTTTTCATGTAGCCGGTGGCGGTAAACTTGCCGGTGGCCGGATCAAATAACTCAGCACTGGCCAAAGGACTGGTGATACTGGTATAACCTCCCGCCACCAGCACCATTCCATTGGCCAGACGCGTCGCTGTGTGGTTGACCCGCGCCGTCACCAGCGGGCCGGTGGTCGCTGCCCAGGTGTTTAACTCTGGATCGTATAACTCAGCAGTGGCCAAAGCCGCAGTGGCACTCTGGCCGCCGCATACCAGCACTTTGCCATTGGGCAGCACGCAGGCAGCATGGTTGAATCGGATGCCTGCCATATCCTCGCTCTTGGTCCAGCTGCCGTTGGAGGGATCATAGATCTCAGTGCTAAATAGATAGGCGCTGCCGGTGGTTTGTCCGCCCGTCACCAGCACGTTGCCACTGGCCAGAAGCGTCGCGGTGTGATAGACGCGTGGCACGGACATGCTGCCGGTGGTGCTCCATGTGCCTAACGCCGGATCGTATATCTCGGCACTCGCCAAAGCAGTGGCACTTTGGCCGCCGACGACCAGCACCTTGCCGTTGGGCAGCAAGGTGGCACTGTGGTGGATGCGTCCGGTGGTCATCGAGCCCGTGTAGCTCCAACTTCCGGTGGCCGGATCATATAACTCAGCACTGTTTAAAATAGACGCAAATTGCCCGCCGCAGACCAAAATTTTGCCGTTGTTCAACAGGGTGGCGGTATGGTATCGGCGGCCGCTGTTCATCGCCGCCCCTGACGTGAAAGGGGTGGCTGCACTGATGACCAGAATGGCACCGACGCTGCCGCTGTAGCTCGAATCCGTGATGGTGGCCACCACCGCGTAGCTTCCCACTGCGCTCGGCAGCGTCGGCAAACCATTGTAGGTAAGAGTCACGGACAAGCCTGCGGGACTGGTCGTCGCCGACACACTTTTGGCACTGCTATCTGCAGCTTGCGAAAGGCCGCTGAGGCTTACACTGGCGGGGGTTTTGGAGATTTGGGTGATGCATGCGCCGGAGATGCCGTTGACGGTCACGGTTAGGATGGCGGCACCGGCCGGCAGGCCGAGAAGCGGAGCTGAGTTGAGTGATGCGTCAGTCCAAGCAGTGGCAGTGGGCGTCACGGTGCGGCCGCTTTCGATGTTGTAAAGTTGTATGCTGGGGATGTTAGCCGGGGCGTCTTGGGAGTTACCGGAGGATCCGCCGGAGATGCCGCGGAAGCGGGTGCCGGTGAGTGAAAAACTGCCGCCAAGCAGCAGCGAGGAGGGTGGCGAGATCAGTTGCGGCTGCCAGGCGCTCTGATAACCAAGGCCCACATCATAGATCTCAGAACTGGCTTGAAGGTCCGCGCCACTGGATCCCCCGGCGAACCACACCCGGCCATCCGTCAGCAGTGTGGCTGTGTGATTTTTTCGTAAACTACCCAGCACGGCACCGGCCGTCCAGCTAGCTGTGGCAGGATCAAATAACTCGCTGCTGGCAAGCACGGCGCTGCCATTGGTCCCACCGGCCACCAGCACCTTGCCGGTGGGTAGCAGGGTGGCGGTGTGGGCGCTACGGGCATCGGTCAGCGACGCGCAGCTGGTCCACAGGCCGGTGCCGGGATCATAGATCTCGCAATTTGATAGATAGGTGCTGCCTGACAAACCGCCCACCACCAGCACCTTGCCATTGGGTAACAAAGTGGCGGTGTGAGCGGTGCGGGCGGTGGTGAGCGAGGCGGTGGGGGTCCATGCGCCGGTGGCAGGATCATACACCTCAGCAACCGCCAGTGGGTTGCCGACGGTGTTGCGTCCGCCAGCCACCAGCACCTTGCCATTGGCGAGGAGAGTGGCGCTGTGTCCTTGGCGAGCCGTGGCCAGGGAGCCAGTGAAGGACCAAGTGCCGCTGGAGGGATTGTAGAGTTCGGCGGTGGCGATGGAGGCGCTGCCTGTCTGGCCTGCGGCGACCAGCACCCTGCCATCGGTGAGCACCGTGGCGCTGTGCAGTTCGCGAGCACCTGCCATGGCTCCGGTGCTCGTCCAAGCAGCCGTGGTGGGGTCGAATACTTCAGCGCTGCCAAGGGTGGCTGACCCGTTGTTGCCGCCGGCTATCAAAACCTTGCCGCTTTGGAGCTGGCTGAGTGTATGCAGGAAGCGAGCTGCGGCCATCGGGTTGGCGGCGCTTGCTGTGGCCGTGACCGGATTGTAGAGATCGGCGCTGGCGAGGGCAGTGCTGCTGAAGCCACCGGCCAGTAACACCTTGCCGCTTGCCAGCAGGGTGGCTGCCTGTTGGGTGCGGGGGACCGGCAACGATCCGCTGGCGCCAGTCACAGCGGTGGCGGTGTCCAAGACCTCCGTGCTGGCCAGTGAGGTGGCGCTGTTGTCGTTCCAGCCACCGCTGATGAGCAGCTTGCCGCTGGGCAGGAGCGTGGTGCAGTGGTCCAAACGGGCGGTGGCCAAGGTGCCGGGCGTGCTCCAAGTGCCGGTGAGGTAGTCGTAAAGAACGGCGCTGGCGAGCATGCCGCTGGTGGTATTGAAACCGCCGACAATTAGCAGCTTGCCGTTGGGCAGCAAATTGGCGCTGTGCGAGAATCGGCCGATTGGCAGGGGGCTGGTGAGTGTCCAACTGGCGGCGCTTGGATCATACACCTGTGCGCTGGCCAGTGAGGTGGTCTCATTGGATTTTCCGCCAAGCACAAGCACCGTGCCGTCGGGTAGCAGCGTCGCGCTGTGATAAAAGCAGGGGGCTTCGAGCGCTGCGGCCGGGGACCATGTGCCCATGGCCGGATCAAAGACCTCAGTGCGCGACGTGCCAACGTCCGGACTTGCTTCGCCTCCTGCGACGAGCACTTTGCCGGAGCTGAGCAAGGTGGCGGTGTGATTCGCGCTGGCGCTGCCCAGGGTGCCGGTGCTCGACCAGTTGCCGGTGGCCGGGTCATAAAGTTCCGCGCCGTTGGTGATGCCGTTGTTGGTGTACCCGCCGCTGACCAGTACCTTGCCGTTGCCCAACAAAGTGGCGGTGAACGAGTCGCGGCCTTGCGTCATCGAACCGGTGGCCGCCCATGTGCCGCTGGCAGGGTCGTATAAGGCGGCGCTGGCCAGCGAGGCGAATCCATCAAACCCGCCAGCCACCAGCACCTTGCCATTGAGCAGGATGGTAGCAGAGTGCCAAAACCGGGCGGCGGGGAGGGGGGGGCCCGGCGTCCAGACGTTGGTGGCTGGATCAAATAATTCCGCCGTGGTCAGCGCGGTGCCCGCCGTGTTGCGGCCTCCGGTCACCAATACCTTGCCGGTGGCCAGCAGGGTGCTGGTGTGGCTGTCGCGTCCGGTGGCCAGCGATCCGGCCGTGCCCCAGGTGAGGGCCTGTGCGTCCGGCAGGCAGGCCATACTCAAAGCCAGCGCCAGCAATGGCACGGAAAAACGAAGCAAACGATGGGAAATTTGGATCATGAGAAGGGTGGGTAGCTGCAAACCGATGTCGCAGGCATTTCTACGGCTCAGACGGCGATTTTCCAGCTTCTTTTCACATTTCCACCGCGACGGCTGACGCCGAACGCCTCGTTGCTCGGATGACGCTCGAGGATGGCTCATGGTTGAGGGGCAAAGTCAGCTTGCTTGACATGGGCGTGGCGAAGGCTTACGCCCTGTGCGTCCCCCCTCTCACCGATGGCGCTTTTCAATCCACGCTCCCTGCACCGCCCGGCGTTTTCTGCCACGGCGCGATTCCAAGATATTGTCTAACCGTTCCATTGCATGCACCTCAGCCGCTTCAGTATTGCCTCAGTCCTGCCTGCGGCGATTGCATTCGTGGCGACCGCCGTGCTGGCGTACATCTGGTGCACGGGCTTGCCTGACGGATGGGTGCCGCTGCGCCTGCCTCTAACCGGCGGCGGTGGCACGGCCGATACCAGTGGTGCCTCGCCCTTGACCAAGACCAGCCTGAGCGTAGCTGACGGGACGGCCAGTGATTTGCCTGGTGCCTGGCCGGGCTTCCGCGGTGCCAATCGCGACGGCATCTCTGCCGAAACCACCCCCTTGGCCGAGGCCTGGGCCGTCGGCGAGCCCAAGCCGCTGTGGTCCATCGACGTCGGCGAAGGCTATGCCGGGGCCGCCGTGCTGAACGGCCGGGTCTATCTTATGGATTACGACCGCAGCGCGCAGGCCGACGCCCTGCGCTGCCTGTCGCTGGCGGACGGCAAGGAGATTTGGAAATTTTCCTATCCGCTTTCGATCAAGCGCAACCACGGCATGTCGCGCACTGTGCCGGCAGTCACCAAGGAACACGTGGTGAGCCTTGGGCCAAAATGCCAGGTGTGTTGCCTCGATGCGGTGAGCGGCAAATACCAGTGGGGAATCGATTTGGTCAGGGAGTATGGCAGCACGGTGCCGGCTTGGTATGCGGGCCAGTGCCCGTTGATTGACGGCGATCGGGTGATTCTGGCACCGGGTGGCAGCAGCCTGATGATCGCGGTGGAACTGGCCACCGGCAAGGTGCTGTGGAAAACCCCCAATCCGCGTGATTGGAAAATGACCCACGTTTCCATCGCCCCAATGGATATCGGAGGTCGAAAATCCTACGTCTATTGCGGTCACCGTGGCGTCGCAGGCGTGGCCGCCGACGATGGATCCCTGTTGTGGGAAACCCCGGATTGGAAAATCTCCATCGCCACCGTGTCCACCCCCGTGCCAGTCCCCAATAACCGAATCTTCCTCTCCGGCGGCTACGAGGCCGGTAGCTTGATGCTTGAACTCACCGGAGCTGCCGCCAAGTGGGAGGCCAAGCCCGCGTTCCGACTCGATGCTGATACCTTCGGCGCCACCCAGCAAACCCCCATCCTCAACGACGGCCACCTCTACGGCGTGCGCCCCAACGGCGAACTCGTCTGCCTCGATCTCCAAGGGAAACAAATCTGGGCCAGCGGCATGAGCCACCGCTTCGGCCTCGGCCCGTTCATGGTCGCTCAAGGCCGGATTTTTGTGATGGACGACAACGGTGAGCTGACGATGGCCCAGGCCTCGCCAGAAGGGTTCCACCCGCTCGCCCATGCCAAGGTGCTCGACGGGCACGACGCCTGGGGGCCGCTGGCACTGGCAGGCGGTCGTCTTATTGTTAGAGATCTAACCCGCTTGGTCTGTTTGGACTTGCGAAAGAAATGAGCACGAACGAAGGTATTGGCCGCATGACTCATCGACGGGACATCCTCCGGACTTGCCTGCGCTGTAGCGGATTTCTCGCTCTCGGAGGCATCGCCGCATCGCTCGGTTGGCGCGGCCGCCACGGCCAGTGCCCGCGCAGCAACCCATGCGGCGGCTGCCCGGTATTTGGGGACTGCAGTCTGCCGAAGGCGTTGGATACGAAAAGCCAAATCCAGCCGGACCGCAAAGGTGGTGGCATCAAACCTACGTTAGGCCATGTCTGAAGACGCGGATCATAAGAGTGCATCAGCTTCACCCCAACGCCGGTCATTCCTGCTGGCGGCAGCTTGGGGCGGTGGCATCGCCGGCCTCGGCGGACTCACCGGGCTGACCATCGCCAGGCTAACCCGCAAGCAAACCGCTGCCCCCGCCCGCAAACCGGTGCTTGGCGATGAATTCACCTACGATGTGGCACGCTTTCAGAAGTCTGATCCGGCGTTGCTGCGGTACCAGGAAATCACCCGCTTCGCCTCAGGTCTGGAACACGCCCGGGCCTTGGCGGTGGCTGCCGACTCCACAATTGTCGTCGGCGGCAGTGGTGGCATCCACAAATTTTCGGCCAAGGGCGAGGCGGGTCTCAAGATTCCGTTGGACCAGCCAGTGTATTCCATTGCATGGCGAGCATCCGGGGAAATGATGGTCGGCCAGTTGGGGAAAATTTCCGTGCTTGATGCCAGTGGAGCGGTGCTGGCGGTGTGGAGCGGCTTGCCGGAGAACCTGCTGCCGACGTCCATCGCATTGGCGGGTGATTTGGTGTTTGTTGCGGATGCCGCCAACCGGGTGGTCCTCAAACTCGATGCCAGCGGAAAAAAACTAGGCGTCATCGGTGCCCGAGATCCTGCCCGCAACCTCAAGGGATTCGTCGTGCCCAGCCCGTACTTTTGTGTCCGCATGGCTCCCGACGGCCTCCTGCGCATCGCCAATCCGGGTGAGCACCAAATCGAAGCGTTCACCTTGGATGGCGATCTAGAGGTGGCATGGGGCCAAGGGTCGTTTGCGGTGGCGGGGTTTTGCGGTTGCTGCAATCCGGTGAGCTTCGACGTCTTCCCCGACGGCAGCTTCGTCACCTGCGAAAAAGGCCTGCCCCGAGTGAAATTGTATAACTCCACCGGAGAGTTCACCGGCCTCGTCGCAGGCCCCGACGCGTTTCCAGAATACCTCCAAGCCGCCAATGCCGGCACCACCGACGCCCTCGGCTCAGGCGTCTATGCCGCCATCGACCCACAAGGCCGCGTGCTGGTCCTCGACAGTGTCAGTGGCCTCATCCGCATCATGCAACGCAAATGAGTGAAGAAGCCCCCACCTCCGCCGGAGAGAATCAGCGTCCCGCCGGAGACAACCAGCGTCCCGATCGGGAGAACCAGCGGGACGATCGGGAGAACCAGCGGGACGATCGGGAGAACCAGCGGGACGCTGGGGAGAACCAGCGGGACGCTGGGGAGCGCCGGCGTCCCGCCGGCAGTGTTGGGCATCCTGCCCAACACTCTTCCGTCAATGAACCGCCCCTCCCCAGTGCCTCCCTCCCTGCCGCCCAGTTCTCCCGCCACGCCATCAGCCGCCGCGAGTTGCTCAAAAGCGGCGCTCGCGGTGCCAGCTTGCTCGGATTTGGCGCCGCCGCCGGCTTTTTGAGCGGTCGCGAAAGCAAGGACGCCACCCGCTGGCAAATCGACCCGAACCAATGCATCCAGTGCGGCCGCTGCGCCACCGACTGCGTGCTGGAGGTGTCCGCCGTCAAGTGCGTTCACTCGTACGGCATGTGCGGCTACTGCAAGTTATGCACCGGTTACTTCGAACCGGAACCTATCAATCTCGACGAGGGTGCTGAAAACCAGTTATGCCCGACCGGTGCGATCAAACGCGAGTTTATCGAGGATCCGTACTACGAATATAGTATCAACAAGGAGTTATGTGTGGGCTGCGGCAAGTGCGTGAAGGGTTGCAACATGTTTGGCAACGGCTCGCTCTACCTCCAAGTGTGCCACGACCGCTGCATCAACTGCAACATCTGCTCCATCGCCACCGCCTGCCCGGCCCAAGCATTTCATCAGGTGCCTCTCACCAAACCCTACCTTCTGCGCGGAAAGGGTGCCTCAGCCAAATGAGCCGCGTCATCACCGCAGCACAGGCGTCCCGCATGCCATGGGAGACGCCGTCTTCCACCACTGGCTGGAAGACTGTTTTCCTATCAGCCAGCCTCTTTGCCCGCCTGCTACCTGTGCTGGTCCTGCTGCTCTTGTTCATGGGGGCCGACTCCGTCTTTGGCGTCGAGCGGTTTCCACCACCGGATTTTTCCGGCCATGCCGTGCCCCAGTTGGTCGTTCCCAATCCCCAACCTCGCAGCACCGGCTGGCTCGATGTCGCCGTGCTGGCCATCGGTCTCGCCGTCGCCTCGTGGCTGAGCCTGCGCCAACGCTCGCGTCGCGGCGTCGTCATCCTCTCGCTTGCCTCGCTGGCGTATTTCGGGTTTTGGCGGCGCGGTTGTGTGTGTGCCATCGGCTCGATCCAAAATGTGGCCCTCGGCATCGCTGACCCAACGTATGCGGTGCCACTGGCGGTGATCGCCTTGTTCACGCTTCCTTTGGTGGTGGCGCTGGTCTGGGGCCGTGGGTTTTGTGCCGGCGTCTGCCCGCACGGGGCACTCCAGGATTTGGTCCTCGTCAAGCCGCTCAAGGTGCCCGGCTGGCTCGATGAATGCTTGCGCGTGCTGCCATGGATCCACCTCGCGCTGGCGGTGTTGTTAGCCGCTACCGGCACGCTGTTTCTCATTTGTAAGTTCGACCCATTTGTCGGCATCTTCCGCATGGCCGGGCCGCGCGTCATGCTCGTCTCCGGCGTCGCCCTGCTCGTTCTATCCATGTTTGTCGGGCGGCCGTATTGCCGGTATCTCTGCCCCTATGGCGCTTTGTTAGGTGTGGCCGCGCGCTTCGCCAAATGGCGGCCGACGGTCACCCCGGGCACCTGCACCCAATGCCGCTTGTGCGAATGCTCCTGCCCGTTTGGCGCGCTCAACCCGCCGATGCCTGCCAAACAAGGCCGCGAGCGCATTGCCAGCGGGCGCCAACGCATCGTGCTTCTGGCCCTGATGCTGCCGCTCGCTGCGCTGCTTTTTGGCTGGCTCGGCGGCAAAGTCGGACTCGCTTCGCTGGCCCTTCATCCTGAGGGCAAGCTCGCCACTCTGGTCCAAGCCCAGGAACAAGGGACTTTGATAGGAACGCCGCCGGACGAACTCACTGCGTTTCGCCAGCACGCCGCTGATCGCCTAACCGTCTTCTCGAGGGCCACGGCGCTCGAAGCGCGCTTCCTATACCTCGGCCGCTGGATCGGGGTGGCTTTCGGTCTGGTGCTGGCGCTCAAGCTCGCCCGCATCTTCTTCCCTGCCAGCTCGCCCGATTACGAAACCGACAGCGGCCGCTGTGTTTCATGCACCCGTTGTTTTTCCGCTTGCCCGTATGAATTGCTGCGCCGCGGCCTGCCCGTGTCATTACCATCAGAAGGAGGGAACCGTGGATCATCCTAAAAAATTGCTGCATGTCGTTTGGGCGCAGGCATGTTCGCGCATCGCTCTCATCGCCGGGGTTTTTTCGCTGGCGCTGGCCTCCTTGCTGGTCGTCAACACCGTCTATCTGCATCGCGGCCTCGGCAATGGCAAGGTGCGCCTCGTCGAGGCCCGCGAACTTGCCCCACTCAAAACCACCTTGCGCGAAGATCCGAAAAACGACGACCTCAAACAAAAGATCCGCGGTCTCGACCAGCACCTGCGTGAAGATTACTTCCGGCGCGAAAAACTCGCCAACCGGGGTGCCTGGTGCTTGTTGGCTGGTGCCGCAGTGTTCCTCGGCGCACTCAAACTCGCCCGCCACCTGCGCCGCCCGCTTGTGACCATTCCTAATATCTCCACGCGCCCTCCCGACCCGCTGCGCAACACGGCTCTCGCCGCCAAGGCCGTCACCGGCAGCACCCTCGGGCTCGCTGGTCTCACTCTCGCCCTCGTCTGGGACAACGACAGCCACTGGCAGCCGTCACTAGCAAAATCATCATTGTCCATAGCGGTTCCTGCGGCCGCCGCTATCGACGGACCCATCGACTCCGCCTGGTTTCCCAGCGCCGAAGATGTGGCTAACAACTGGCCGTATTTCCGCGGGCCTAACGGATCAGGCATCTCAGCCCTGCCCAAACTGCCAGACGATTGGGACGGCACCACCAGCAAAAACATTTTGTGGCAAACGGAAATCGGCCTGCCCGGTGAAAATTCCCCCGTCATCTGGGGCAATCGTGTCTTCCTAACAGGAGCTACTGCCAAGCGCCGCGAAGTCTATTGCTTCGACGCCACCACAGGCACGCAGTTGTGGAAGGAGCCGGTGGTCCTGCCACCAAGTGCCGGCGAGGAAGCGCCGGAACCCGATGAAAGCACTGGCTTCGCCGCATCCAGCGCCGCCACCGACGGTCGCCGCGTGTTCGCCATCTTTGCCAATGGCGACGTCGCAGGCTTCAGCGCGGGCGGCAAGCACCTGTGGGCCCGAAGCCTTGGAACGCCGCAAAACAACTATGGCCACGCCACCTCGCTGACCCTCTGGCATAACCGCGTGATCGTGGTGTTTGATCAAGGCGGACCCAAGGATGGCAAGTCAAAGATCATGGCGCTGGACGCCAATACCGGCGAACCTGTATGGTCCACGCCGCGTCCGGTCGCTAATTCGTGGGCGTCGCCCATCATCATCCAACACGCGGGCCGCGAACAAATCATCACCTCTGCAGACCCCTTGGTCATCGCCTACGATCCGCCCACCGGCAAGGAACTGTGGCGCGCCAAATGCATGCGCGGCGACGTCGCCACCTCGCCTGCCTATGCCAATGATTTGGTCTATGTCGCCTGCGATCAAACCAGCATCGCCGCAATCAAGCCCGACGGCAGCGGCGACGTGACCGCCAGCAAAATTGCTTGGCAACAGGAAGATAACGGATTGCCGGATATATGCAGTTTGTTGTGTGACGGGCCGCGGCTGTACTCGGTGTACATGGGCAAGCTCCACGCCTTCGATGCGCTCACCGGCGATCACCTGTGGCAATTCGATACCAAGGCCATCATCCAGGCATCCCCCAGCATGTTCAACGGGCGTATTCACCTTCTAACAAGCAAAGGAATCATGATCAGCGGCGAGGCTAGCAAGGAAGGCTTCAAGGAAACCGCTCGTTCCGCCCTCGGTGAAGGCACTGGAGCCTCGCCGGCGTTCGCTCCGGGCCGCATCTATCTGCGCGGCAAAAAGCACCTGTTCTGCATTGGCACCAAGGATGGCAAGTAAGTTACAGATTTCGCCGCCGCCTGCCGCCGCTCTCGACTTGAGTTATGTCGATGATGTTGTTAGCCGCCTTGGCGGCACCGCCGAACAGGCGATTCCGATCCTCCAAGCGCTGCAAGTCCACTACCGGTATTTGCCCGACGCGGCGATGCGCCGGGTCTGTGAGCTCACCGGTATTCCACCCGCCACTCTGGACGGGGTCTCGACATTTTACGCGCAGTTCCGCCATCGGCCGATGGGCCGCCATCACGTCAAGGTGTGCAATGGCACGGCCTGCCACATCCAGGGCGCGGAAGATATTCACGAGTCGTTGTGCAAACATCTGCACATTGGCGACGGCGAGGACACCGATAAGGATGGGATCTTCACCGTCGAGAAAGTCTTCTGCGTCGGCTGTTGCACGCTCGCACCGGTCGTCCAGATCAATGACGACAGTTACGCCCACTTGACCCGCGAGAAGGGACCCAAAATGCTGGACGAGTTTCTGCGCCGCGAACAACGCGAAAGCAAGCGCCGCAAAATCAGTATCCCGGCTCTAGCTCCTCCTGCCAAGCCCGATGGCGAAATCCGTATCTGCCTGGATTCCTGCTGCATCGCCCGCGGTTGCGGCAAAACCCATGAGGCATTGCAGGCTGCCGTCGCCCGCGGCCACCTCAATGCCACCATCAAACGCGTCGGCTGCGTCGTCATGTGCGACCGCACGCCCTTGATCGAGATTGCCCGCCCCAATCACCCGCCTATCCAATTCTCCGGCATCCATCCCGAACGAGTCGATGCCCTGCTGTGGCGTCACTTCAAACCGCGCGGCATCCTGCCCTGGCTCCGCCGTGGGGCCGCCAGTGCTCTCGACTGGCTGTCCGGCGAGACCGCCGATATGCACGTCGGCGCGGGCCGAACGGCCGATAACCCGAGCCCACGGGTGACTGCATTTTTCGGCCGCCAGCGTCACATCGCCACCGAGCACTATGGCAAACTCGACCCCCTCGGACTCGATGAATACCTCGCCCACGATGGATTCGCCGGCCTTCGCCAGTGCCTCAATGGCCTAACGCCCATTGAGGTCATCGAGACCATCGATCGCAGTGGCTTGCGCGGCCGGGGTGGCGCGGGGTTTCCCACTGCCCGAAAATGGCGGGTGGTGCATGGCATGCCAGCGGATGGCAAATACGTCATCTGCAATGGCGATGAAGGTGACCCCGGGGCATTCATGGATCGGATGCTCATGGAGTCATTTCCTTTCCGGGTGATCGAGGGCATGGCCATCGCCGCCTACGCTGTCGGAGCTAACAAAGGATATCTCTATGTGAGGGCAGAATACCCATCGGCCGTCAGGCGACTGCGTGAAGCCCTTCGCCTGTGCCAGGAGCGCGGTGTACTAGGACCTAACATTTTCGGATCCGCCTTTGCCTTTGACCTTGATGTGTTTGAAGGTGCCGGGGCGTTTGTATGCGGCGAGGAGACTGCGATGTTAGAGTCGATGGAAGGCCGCCGCGGCATTCCCCGGCTCAAGCCGCCCTATCCAGCCGAGCAGGGTTATCACGACAAGCCGACCTTGATCAACAACGTCGAGACCTTTGCCAACGTGCCATGGATTGTGCGCAACGGCAGCGAGGCGTTTGCGGCCATCGGCAGTGCCACCAGCAAGGGCACCAAGGTGTTCGCTCTGGCCGGAAAAATCGCCCGTGGCGGCCTCATCGAGGTGCCCATGGGCATCACCATCCGCGAGGTCGTCGAGGACATCGGCGGCGGTACCCCGGACGGTTCGCCGTTCAAGGCCGTGCTCGTTGGCGGCCCGTCCGGCGGTTGCGTCCCGGCTGCCTTGGCCGACACACCGATCGACTACGAATCTCTATCAAAGGTGGGGGCCATCATGGGATCTGGCGGACTGATTGTGCTCGATCAAAACGATTGCATGGTGCAGATGGCGCGCTATTTCCTCGAGTTTTGCCAGTGTGAGTCATGCGGCAAGTGCACGTTCTGCCGCGTCGGTACCCGCCGCATGCTCGATATCTTGGAGCGCATCTGCAAGGGCAAGGCCAAGGCTCATGACCTAACTGACCTGGAAACCCTCTCCGAGATGGTGCGCCGCGCCAGCCTCTGCGGACTCGGCAAAACCGCCCCCAACCCGGTGCTCTCGTCACTGCGGTTTTTCCGCGATGAATTTGAGGCCCACCTTCACGGCCGCTGCCCCGCCGGCAAATGTCGTGATCTCATCACCTATTCGGTCACTGATGCCTGCATCGGTTGCACTCTCTGCGCCCAACATTGCCCGGTCAACGCCATCCCAATGGCTCCCTATCAAAAGCATTGGATCATCCCAGACCTCTGCACCCGCTGCAACGCCTGCCGCGAAGTCTGCCCCGAAAATGCCATTCTGGTCCGCTAACCCGAGTTTCTTATTATGAGGCTGCAGCCCTTGATTTTGCAGGGATCCGTATCAAAAGGCACTACAAAGTCGGTGGGGGCTTCAATTTCATTTTCGAATTCATTTCATGAGCTCGGCAATTGCGTCTTGGGTCTTTTGAATTCTGGCATTGACCAATTCTGCCTTCCAATTGGGAAATCGGCTTTTGACCTCTTGGAAATAGGAATTGGCGGCTTGAAGAAGGCGAATGGAGTCTTCTGGTCTTGGCATCCTATCCGAATCTCTGACCAACAAATAG
>CAIQXC010000599.1 GCA_903875675.1 Akkermansiaceae bacterium | reverse complement strand
TGCCGGCGGAGGAATCAACCCCGGCCAACCCGTGCAGCCCCTACGCCCTGACCAAGCTCCACGGCGAGCAATGGGGCCGCCTCTACGCCCGCCTGCACGGCCTGCGCTTCGTGGCGCTGCGGTTTTTCTCGGTCTGGGGGCCGGGACAGCGGCCAGATCTTGCCCTGGAAGCATTCCGCCGCCGGATCGAGGCAGGCCAGCCGGTCATCATCAACGGCGACGGCAGCCAGCGCCGCGACCTCACCCACGTTGCCGACGTGGCCCGGGCGATCGAACTGGCGCTGCGGTGGCCCGGCCCCGGTTTTACCGTCCTGAACGTCGGCACCGGCCGAAACCACTCGGTCATGGACATGCTGGACGCCGCCAGGAGGACAGCCACGCCACTGGTGGTGCATCAAGCGGCCCATCCGGCGGACGTGCCGGAAACCCTCGCGTCGACCACGGCCGCCGGGGTGCAAATCGGCTGGCAACCCCGGATTTTCTTCCCGGACGGGGCGGATTCCTGACCCCCGCCGCCCACGGATGTCCCGCCACAAAAACCGCCTCTCCTTTACACTTTTCGGGGGTTTACTTTACTAACTTTACACATTTGTTAGATGGCCAAAACCCGATCCGTGACCCAGCCTGGAACGCCTCAAACCCTTATGGCTGTAGGAATACAGTTCAAATCTATCCGCCTGAAACGCCCGATTTCTAGCCAATTTCAACGTGAAAAAAGTGTAAAGCTGAAAAAACACCTTTCACATGATTTGGATGGGGGTGGGGAGACCCGGGGACTTTGTCGCCACGCTTAATAGATTTCCTGTTTATATTCAACAACCGGGCCTCGAACTCTGGATATCCATAACTATTCACAAAATTGTAGGTGTCTATCGGATTGTGATGAGACTTGGACTATATCTCGACTAAGGAACCGCGCAAAAATAACTTGGACAAACGGAGGTTTTCTGATCATCATGAATTTGGTATGATTGCATAATTCCAATCGCCTTGGAATTTGTCCGGCTTAAGATTGATCTCGGCCATTTGTGATGTGGTCACCGTGATGCCTTTGTCGTATTTCCGCTTGTCGAGAGCGGCTTTGATCTTCAAACCGGCAGCGGTTGTTGTTGCGCCGATCAATTTCACAATCACTTCAGTGCTTTCGAGCGGTCTTCCCCGCCAATTCCTGGTGATGTGACAGAACATCCGGTGTTCGATCTTGTTCCACTTGCTAGTTCCAGGCGGAAAATGGCAGACATCGATAGTCAACCCCAATTCATCGGCCAGAAGTTGCAATTGGTATTTCCAGAGTCTCACTCGACTGCCATTGCTCCCTCCGCTGTCGGCAGTGATTAGCAACCGGGTTGCCGTGGGATACAACTCCCTGCCCATCTTGTACCACCATTTGCGGATGGTTGAGACAGCAAATTCTGCCGTGTCGTGGTTGATCCCGACGCTCACCCAACCTTGATTCGCGGCAAGATCGTAAACACCGTATGGAGCCACCTTGCCAAGTTGCTTGTCCTGGAAGTCGTGCACATTGACCTCGACCGGACAGCCTTTCGGCTGCCATTCCCGGCCTTTGTTGAGGAAATTGCCGACCAGTTCCTTCTTCTTGGTGTCGACGTTGATAACCGGATTGCCAGCACGCAGATACCTCCGAACCTTGCGGTCGAGATGGTTGAACTGCGCGTCTCGTTTGGGATGGTCACTTCCCTCCTTGGTCTTTCGCCCGGACTGGAGGCTGTAGTCCAGATTCTTCAGCATCGTGGCGATGGTGCGGGGACCAACCGGATGCCCGGCGGCCGTGAGCTGTGCGGCAAGAGTCGCTGTGCTCTTGCACGTCCAACGGAGCGGACGCATCGGATCCCCTCGCGTAGTTGGATCCACCAAGCGATCCAGGGCTTTCGCCAGCCCTGAATCGGTCTGCTCAAGCTTCTTGCGCCCACCCCCGGCCAGTCGGTCGCGCCCGCTACTCTCGATCCGCATTCGCTCGGGATCATCAAGGGCGGATAGTCCGGCATATACCGTCATCCTGCTCATCCCCGTGGCTCGGGATACCATGCTAACACCCCCACGCCCAATGGAACGCGCCTCCACCGCTGCCCAGCGCCGCTTGCCTGCTTCGGAGAGACCAATCGCCATCGTTTTGAATTTTCTGCAAATTTCCACCTCAGAGTTTTCCATGCAGATTAATTAAGCAATCTTAACTGATTTGTCCAAGTTATTTTTGCGCGGTTCCTAAGCAAGTCGAATAGCCAATTCAAATTATACGGGTCAATTTACGAATCCAGAACAATAAGCAAACTTGCTACTATTCACGTGGCTCGGATTGCCTTGTCAAATGACTGCTAATTATGATCAATATTCTTTGTTCCTGCCTCGTTCAAATAAACCGTGACATTGCCTGTGACACCGTTGTCATCGCTGTCACTATCAACGCTCAGCTCCAACTTTCCATATAGGTCACCCTGTGTCCGTACGACATAAAGTTTTCTAATACTACCTACCCAGGGCTTATCGGCACGCAAGGCTCCATAATGATATTTCGCCGAGTACCCATCGGTCGGTGCAACAGGTAAGTCTTCCGCCCTGAATGGGGCAATCACAAAGCCATTCGACTGAATATCGACGCTCCAATCATAGCCCCTGACTTGGTGCCCATCATCACGCCTTCTGGTTGGCGAAAGAACGAGATAGCCAATCTTTGGCCCCAGATCCAGAGTCACTGGTACAGTGTTCCATGCTAATTTTAGTTGCTGGTCGTAAACTTTAATTGCTTTTGGGATATCGTTCCGAATAAGGATGAATACGACGGGTTTTGATGGATCCGGCTGATGGCACTCCGGAAAGCGGCGATCGTAACTAAATCCTGTATTCTGAAATGGTTGTCGGTACCCCTCCTTTTTGAGGGATGTTATCGCAAGATAAGTTCCACGATTTCCCTGCCACAAAAACAAGCCCCTATTATCAGTTACGACCGATACATTGGTATATGGGTCAGTGCCAGAAAAATGCTCCAACAGATTAGTCGATCTGGTAGTTCGAATCGAAACCACGACACCAGGCAAATCCTCCGAATCCTGATTCACCACCCTGCCATAAAAGACAAGCGGAATGTTCATGAATTCAGCATGCTTACGCTCTTTCTCTTCGTTTGTCTCTTCTTTCTGGGTGGCGAGAAGCCGATCCGTGTGATTTGCTGGATTGGGCCCTCCGCTGGGTTCGACACTATGGGCCACCGGAGACGTCAGCCAGGGTCGAGATGACAACCACAGCGCGATGATAAGCATTGCTATTATCGAGGCAGCGATCAAGTAGATTGACTTATTCATACTATTTAACTATGCTTATTTTCATATCATTCAATGCTTTCGACCAATACTCCCAGCGCTTTTGAATCGATGATCGGAACTGACCGCTGTGATATTTATGAGTCCCGTCGAAACCAAAGGTCTCATTAAGGCTCAACGACTTTCCCGCATCAAACACTCCCCCGGTAGATCCCGTCTGACCCGTAGCCTTACCCCATGATCGGGCAGCGTATGAAAATATCTCGTGGCGGTCGACAGGCATGGTGAGAATCGTGGCAAAGCTCAGGCCAAAATCCTCGCTCCTTCTATACCGGTATGTCGATTGTGGATCGAGCAACATATCAAGTGCGCGATAGGCATACTTATTGTCTGGTTTTAACCTCTGATTTCTCTGCCAATTATTATCTGTGAGTGCCCAGTCTACAGCATTGTAGTGATTGATGCAAATAGTGCTAATTGGCATGTAGGCTGTGTCCATGTAACTCGGGAGACTGTCGTACTGCCATTGAGTTGGCCAAGCTGAAGCACCATTCTGCCAATAGTGACCATAAGGGTCCGGAGATTTTTTGGGGTCGAGCGTATCCATTGGAGTTGTGGTCTCGTCAAAGACGTGTGAAGATAGAGCTGCTTGAGCGGCGATATAGATGTGTACCGGGGCGTTGGCGACATGACCGGCTTGACGAAGGGCCTCGCTGGCCACGACATTACCCATACTATGGGCATACACGCGCACGAGACTTCTGTCAGACGAGTCTTTGTAGGTGCCAGCCAAGGTGCCGAGCAGGGACCCTAGCTGTGCCGCCGACTTCCAAGCACGGATCTCACTATCGTCAAAGTGAGATAGTTGGAATAGGGCCTCGAAACTTGCGTGAAAATTCCAGAATGTCGGCCAGCGGAATGCTCCAAAGCGCCCCTTGTACCCTTGGTGCCATAGACGCTTATACATGGTATTTGCAAAGGCAGTCTTTTCCCACGGCGGCATGTTCCATCCGTGTACAAACATGATGTAATCCTTCTCCTCCTGGGTGCTTGGCGCGGGCAAGCCAAGTCCGCTCGTCTGACTCGCAACCGCGCTGGGCAATACGTTGTAGTCTACATTCGGTTGCACAGCATCACCAACCGTCCATGTCTCATACATGTCAGTAATTCGCTTGATATCGAGATACACCGGTGGCATCTCCAATACTGTACTTCCGTCACGCGTTAGGCTGAACACGATCGATGTCGGACCTCGTACCTCACCACACTCAAATAGAAGATGGCAGATGCCGTCTGGTGGCAGGTTACGCCAAGCTCTCGACGGGATTTCCATGCCGGATGTTCCACGAAGCCACTGACCATACTCGCCTTGAATCTGGTTATATCCCGTATCGTTATCGGTGAGATATTTTCTTCCGCCATCGGTCTCTATTGCCTGATAGAACGTGACGTAGGGTTGCTCTCCTGGCGCCGCCGGCGTTCGCTGCATTCTATATTGCAACGTTAGATGTGGATCTGAAAGGTCCAACAATTGAGAGATAGCGCTAAAGTCAATCCATAATCGGGAGAAGTCTTCGAGGTCGCGGCGACAGGAGATAGTTGGCGTCCAACAATCGAGAAGATTCCGTTGGTCATTATCTGGCAGTTCGGAGCCTAAAACTGGCTCTAAATCATCTTCTTCCCAATCGCTACTGGTTGACGTCACATCCACATTGTGCCCGTCGTCGCAATCATCGTTTGCCCAGAACACATAGGGCTTTTCTGCGGTGGTGGTGTCCTGCTCATCAAAAGTGATCTTCCCGTCGCGGTTGGCGTCTACGGCAACAGGCATTGCGATCAGGCTGACAATGTGGCACATTCCAGCCTCGATTGCGGGTGGGGACAGTTCAATTTCCTGTGAGAGTCGCTCGCCTTTTTTGATTTTGAATTCGACTGCCTCCGTAGCATCTTGAACCAATGTATAAGACTCTGCTGGAATGTTCCAGAAGAATGTTTCATCCGTTTCACCATTGCCAAGCGGAGGTGCCGGCATTGACGCTTTTATGTGGACTTTAAGAAATCGATAGGTAGTGTCCTCCGGTGCATTCCATTTGTTTTCAAGTCGTAATTTCATGCCCATACTCTTGGATCTCCTTGATGGATTAGATCCGGTACCATTCGGATACGCGAGATCGTGTGAAATTGCATATACATCAAGTGACTGCCCGTAATGCGTCGTGCCATCCTCCCAAAGGGTCTGTCTCAAGCCGGTTAGATACACGAGTGGGTAACTTATAGACGCATCTGAGAATGGACTGTATGCATACCCGGTTACACCTGTAAGCATCGCGTCCAAACTCAATGCTTCAGTGAAGTACGTAACGGTGCAGGAGTAGGCGGGAAACTGCCTATACGTGTGACTGGAGGAGGCTTTCCCAGCGATATAGTTCTCATTGCCCTCTACTATCTTAATCTCATGCACGAGGGCAGGATCACAGGGAGGAACGGATATTGGCGATTTAGGGTCTGAGTGGGCTCTGAATTCGACGCCATCCGGGGCACCGTCGCCATCGGTGTCGGCTAAATGAGGATCGGTGCCTATGGCGGCCTCTTGTGCGTTGGTCAACCCGTCACCGTCTGGATCGCCATTTGGGTCAATCGCACTGGGACCGCTAGCCAAGAGAATGTTGGCAAAATGCGTTGCCAGCCAAAGGTCGGGAATCCCTGCAATCGATTGCGCAAAGTGGGGATCGGTTCCGAGTATGAATTCCTCGGCGTCTGTCAGGCCATCGCCATCGCTGTCGATGTCCGTCACGGCCACGCGCCAGAAGATCCTGTCATCCCCGGTGAGCGTGATGTGATAGTCCAGGACGGTGCCACTTCCGACGAGCGTCTCACCTGGGACGGGGAGCCAATCTGCCAGATCGGGCGAGTAGAGCAGAGTGTATTGCTTTCCGGCGATTGTGGGCCAGGAGATGATTATTGCCTCGGGGGTGTGTTCTTCAATCCCGTCACCATTGAGATCTGCCCATGATTCAGGAATGTGGGTGATATCCGGACGCAAGAGTCCGCCAGGCGAATTCGGATCAAATGGGTCGGTGCCAGCAGCCTCTTCCTCTGCGTTGGTCCAGCCGTCGCCATCCGAATCGGCTTGGAGATCGAAACCAGGGGGGAATAGATTGCCGCCGTTGAATGCCTTCTCCCATAGGTCGCTCAGTTGATTTTGGTTGGTGTCAAGAATGGCTGAAGTCGGGAGCGAGCTGATCGCAATGAACAGAGTGCAGAGAATCAGGAGGCGCTTCACTTGACACCTCCCTTCGCAGGTGCTGGTCTCTCAGACCGCCAATAGCTGAACGTAATATCCTTCGGGCGTGGAGGATTGGCCTTGAGGTCAGCGTCGCGCTGGATGCGGGCACGTTCGCGACCATCGTAGGCGGCTCTGAGGCGGGCAAATTCAGCGTTGTAAATGTCATGGAGCGACTGAATGGGCACTAGCACGCCAGCGGGTGGCTGATTGCCAACAAACGTGAAGGTGGCCGGTCCCACGGGCAAATCCGGGATGACTGGGGGATGGAATTCGCGGCCTATGGAGGCATATCGGGCGGCGGTGCGCTCGATGTCCACGTTGCCCCACATCATGAACAGGCTGCGGGTATGGCCGTCGGTGCCAACAAATGAGAGAATTCCTGACATGAGCGCGAAATCGGCGGTTGACCAGAATGTGACCGGTTCGGCGTTTGCGCCATACCAGTATCTGACCAGCGTCCGCGGCGCTGCGTTCTTTGAACGGTAAACCGTTGCCCCGACGAAGAGGACGCGCGGCTCGGGATATTTTGCCCGGTATTCGGCGAGGTGAGCCTTGAAGGCCGTGTCGTCAAAGTCGGCGTCAGGGTGCGCGGGCTCTGGCGGCGGCGGCAGGTCGATTGGGTTGATCTTGTGAATCGTGATCGTGCGTCCGCCTTGCTGCTGCCGCGTGGTGGTGAGGATGTCCTTTGCAGGAACAACGAAGGCGGGTTTCACCGGGCGGGCCGGCGGTGGCGTGCCGTCCGGTATGCCGCCCAAGATCCGGGCCGGGCCGGGCAAACCGGCACGCTCTTGAGTGACCGCCTTCTCTACTTCCTGAGAGTGGACGGAAGCCGTGAAGGCCATGACGACGGCGAACGCGAGGTGGGTTGCTTTCATTGAGAGTACATTACTGATAGACGGACTTGCAACAACGCGTCAACATATTTGATTTGGATTCTGAGATTTTCGGCTGCCTATGCAGGGGAGACCACGAGCCTAAGCTATCTCGGGGAGTTTTCAAGAATTAGATATCATTATCTCTCACCCGATCCACATTTCCAAATCCGCCATCGCGGCCCTGACGTTGCCCTTGGCCCCTCCCGCTATCTGACGGGTAATCCCAATAGGAGCGCCCCAGCGCCGGGAGAGGAATGCCGCGAGATGCCCGTTTTCCGGTGACTGGAGGCGGACCGATTGGAAGCGGGTCTGGAACCGTTCCGTCAGGCCGGTCAGGTCAAGATTCGTGGTGCCGAGGAACGCGTGGCCCGGTCTCATGCGGTCGAGGTAGGTGAGGAGCATGTCCTGGGCATCCTTCGAGCAGCGGTCGAGTTCATTGACGACCTTGATAGACCACGGTCCGAACATGGGCGCATAGGCAAGCGAGCGGGTCCACTCGCGGGCAACGTCCAGGCCGACTTCCCGCCCGTTCACGTCTTCGATGGCGGCGGGGTGGCTGGCGAGCGTTCGGGCTATCAGGTTCACTAGACTCGTCTTGCCGATGCCGGGAGCGCCCGAGATCAGGAGCTTGAGCGGCTGGTTAGGGTTGGCTTTGAGCCGCTCGGCCTTCCGCATGAGCACCTCAGCCACCTTGCCCGCCTGCCCCACGAAATCCGCAGGACAGGACGGGACAAAGCAGGTGGGCGGCGGCATCGGCTTACGCGGCATCCCCGGCCTCCTTTCTGCCGCGCATACTAAGAAGCATGTCGGCGATGGCCATCGCGCCTTTCCGGTAGACGACCACGGCCAGCAATTCGCCATCCACATACACGGCCCAGAACCGTGAGTGGCGGTATTTGTGGATTTCGATCATGACCATGCCTCCCTTCTGGCGCGTGCATTGAGGTCGCGCAGCGCGATGCCGTATTTGGCGGCGGTCGCCTCAGGGTTGCCATAGCGGCGGAAGTGGCGTTTCACCAAATTCCAGTCCGGTTCGGTGGTGGGTTCCGGCAGGTCCGCCAATGGATCGAAGCGGGGGCAGGGTGCCGGTTCTTCCGGCGTTTGTTCCAGCGTGGCTAGG
>CAIQXC010000598.1 GCA_903875675.1 Akkermansiaceae bacterium | reverse complement strand
GTCTAAACCCAGCTTGGAAAGTGTCTGCACCATGGAGGACTACGGCAGCTCCGGCAACCGCGCCAATGCCTGTCCAGGAGGTCGCTGCACCAACGGTTAATCCTACAGCGGCCTCTGCAAGCCCTCCGACGGCTTTGACAACACCCCATGTTTGATTCCAACTCCACAACCCGAATGGATCAGTGTTGGAGATGGGGCAGCCGTCCGCGAACGCGAACCAGTTCCCCCCCCCTGAAAACCCGCTGGGGTCTGCGTTCAGGAAACGCATCAGATAGGGGCTGTAGTAGCGTGCCCGCATGTTGAGCAAACCGTTAGCGTCGGTTTGGATGCCCCACTGGCCGTTGTACAGGAAAGGAGATGCCATGTCTCCATCCTTGGAGGTGATGATGCCGTATGCGGAATAGGCGGCGCGTCCGATGATACTGCCGACATCGTTTGTCCTGGCGATGGTGCTGCCGACCTGATCAAAATGGTAGGTCTTGGTATGGTCGGTCTCATCGGCTTCATATAGGAGTCCAAGTCCGTAAACGAAAACAGTTTTCGATCCATCTGGATTGTGGCGGATCAGCAGTCGGCTCATGGTTGCGTTCGGGTCTATCACGTCGCGGGTGGTGCCTTTGGAATCAGTGATGGTGCGACGGACTCCCTCGGCATCATACGTGTAACTGATGCCAGCCGCATTCGTGAGCTGGTTGCGGGAGTTGTAGGTAAGGTTAATATTTCCCGAGTCTGGGCGGATTGGTCCATAGGTCATATTTCCGTCCGCATCGTGGGTAACGGTCGCGCCGTTGACGTTCGCCAGCCGGTTGTCGACATCGTAGGTGGCGGCGAACGCGGGTTGTTGCCAGGGTTGGGTGACAAGGGGGGCTTGGAAACGGCTCATCATCTGCCCGGCTGCATCGTGTGTGAAGCTCTGATAGGAAAACAGTTTTCCGCCCGCACTTTCTCTGATGGAAGTAAGCTGGTTTCCGGCATCACGCGCAAGCGTGGCACTGGTGCCATTGGGTCTGGTGATGCCAGTTAACCTCCCGAGGCGGTCATATTGGTATGTGGTGACACGGTTTGACCAATCGGTGACCGTGGCGAGCAGGTTGCGTGCGTAGTAGGTGTAATTGACCTGTCTGCCAGCGGGGTGCGCGGCGTCAGCCGGATAGGTCAGCCTAGTCAGGTTGTTGTTTGAATCGTATTGATATTGGATAAGATCGCCATCGGCGTTGGTGTAGGTTTTCAGCCTGCCCCGCTCGTCGTAGGTCCGGGTAATGACGGAACTGCCTTCGGTGACTGTTGTCGGCAACCCGCTGTTGTCATAGGTATAGGTAACAGTTCCCGTTTGATCGGCTTTGGTTTGGACCTGGTTGCGCCCATTATAGGTGAGCGTGGTGGTCTGCCCGGATGGCTCCTGGATGGTTTTGACCTGATTGTTGTTGTAATAGGACATCAGCGTGGTTTTACCCATTGGCGTGATTGTCGTGGTGGGGCGGTTGGCGTCGTCGCAAATGAAATGATAGGCATTGCCTAGACGATTGACCAGCCAGATACGGTTGCCGGCCTCGTCGTAATAGGTGTCCGTATTCTTTCCCAGAGCATCGGTATCCTGGGTTTTCTCGTCACGAGCATTCCAGACATGCTGTTGGGTACGGTTGAGTGCGTCCGTGCTTTGGGTGAGCTTGCCGTCCGCATCGAAGCCGTTTTCAGTGCGGCGGTTGAGGGCGTCCGTGACGGCAACTGGGTGCTTGGCGGAATCGTATTCGGTGGTGAGGTGGAAGCCAAGGGAGTTGACAACATCCGTCGGCCAATTTCTCACATCGTATTGGGTGGTCGTAGCATTGTCGCCCGCAGGCAGCGCGGGTTGGGTTGTGGTGACAGAGTCACCCAGAGCATTGTAGGTGGCGGTGGTGGTGTAGCCATTGGCATCGGTGGTGCTTTGCAGATTCCCCGAATCGTCATAAACCCGGGTGGTCACGGCATTGGACTGGCCGGCGATGGCGGGCAGTGTGGTGGTCAGGACCTGGCGGCGCTTGTTCCAGGTGTTGGTGGTCGTTCGGCCCTCTGCGTCAGCGGCGGTGAGCACGTCACCACGAGCGTTGTTCGTAAAATGTTGCGTGGTATTATCGGCGGCGGTGATTAGGTTGACCTGTCCCCAACTGTCGTATGCCATTGTGGTGGTTTTGTTCTCGGCATCTGTGACTGTGGAAGGCTGGCCGTTTCCAAGATAGCCATAAGTGGTGACGTGGCCGAGCTGGTCTGTGACCGTCTGCAATTGATGCGCGGTGGTGTAGGTGAAAGTGGTGTCATGTCCGCGCTTGTCATGCTTGCGCTGGAGATGGAGCAGGGCGTCGTAGTAGTAGGATGTCACATAATTGTAAGGATCGGTTTCGGTGACCGGGTTGTTGTCCGCGTTGTAGGTCCGGTATGTGTTGGCACCCTTGGGAGTGACGGCGCGGGTAATCCGGTCCTGACCGTCATATTCCCGATAGACCACGCTGCCGACGGGGTCAATCACGCCAATGTTGCGTCCTCGAGTGTCATAATAATAGCGGGTTTCACCGAAGAGTGGGTTGATTTCGGTGTTGTAGGCTCCGGCATATAAATAGGTCCATTCGCGGGTGGGATCGCCCATGCTGCGCTGACGGGTGACCCTGTTTTCGCCATCATAGTCGTTTTCGGCAATTGTGTGGCTTTGCGGGTCTTTGAGTGAGATCATGCGGTGGTCGGCATCATATTGATAGGTCCAGACCTTCAATTCCAAATCGGTGAAACTTGTCAGGTCGCCTCCGGTATAGCCGAATCCGATGGACCTGCCGGTGCCGTCGGTGATGGAACTGATCTGGCTGCCACTCCAGGTGAAGGTGAGGGCGCGACTGAATGCGTCGGTGATGGTGGCGATTTTACCGGAGGTTGAGTCGTAGGCGTAGGTCTGGGTGGCTCCGCTGGGGTTTTGCACGGTGGACAAACGAAGGGAGGCGTCGAAAGTCAGCGTGTTGCCGTGGCGCTCGGTTAGGACGTAGCGGCCCGCGCTGTTCTTGGTGAGCGTGAGATTCATTCCCGGTGAACCGATATAGGAGCCGTCCGGCATTCTGATGAACTGGATTGAGCGCGTACCCATGGTCACGGAAACCGCCTTGTAGCGCATTTGTTCCAGCGCCCAGTGGATGGCGAGGGCGGATGTAGCCCAACCCGTGGCGTTGGTGCTATTGTCGTGCAAATCCCTCGCTGCAACAGCAGCGGCTAGGAAGGGAGCCATTTGGTAAGCGTTTGCCCCACCAAGCGCGGCGTCCGGGGCGGAACGTTCGGTGATGAAAACATTGCCACTGTGGGACCAGCCGTAACCGATGCCGGCGGTGTTGTCGAAGCGGCGGTTGGTGTGATATTGGCGGGTGAATTTCAGACCCAATGGCGCTTCACCACCCAAGGTCAGGTCGTCCTTGTCCAACACGTATGCGCCCGAAGACATTTCAACCGGGTCCAGACTGAATTGCGGTGGCGTCGTAACCGGGGTATAGCTCGCGTTGTAATAGCTGCTAGAGACAAATTCATACGCTGGAGCGGCCTGATACGACACCGCGCTGGCGGAAGAGTTGTAGAACAGGCTGTTATTGGTGCTGTAACCGCCATTGAGTCCCTTGGAAATGATGAACGACGCATAGGCGGGACTTTCGACCGTATAAGCGCCACCGGTCCACTGGCCGACGGTGATGGTGCCGCTGCCGGGAAGGAGCGCCCGACTGGTGGCATCCACCCACAACAAATCGTGGATGGCGCTTTTGGTGGTGGCACTGTAATTCTGGAGTTGGCCCGAGACGCTGCTCCAGTTGTCCGGGGTGGCGCGGAATATTTTCAAACCTTGGGCGTTGGTTTGTTGGATCATGCGAACGGTCGAGACAGCAACGACGGATTGGCCTTGGATTTGCTCCAGCACGCCGTGTTCCATCGCGCTGGCAAAGAGGCCGCTAAGATCGAAATAGTGTTCCACCAGCGCAAAGTCCGTGTCGCCGCTGGCATTGTCGTCTTTCTCCAGCCCAACGTCGATGTAGAAGCTGCCCTCCTGCGAGGCCCGGCCAAAAAGATGGTGATAGCCAGCTTGGACATTGTACATATTCCCCAGAGCCTGCTCCATGTCGTATTTCTGCTGATAGAACGACAGACCCATGACGTTCAGACCCTCGGTGAGAACCCGCCAGTCCGTGTCAGCGATTCCTGCGCGGCGGTACGCGTCCAGTTGCTCCTGACGTTTGCGCAGTTGTTTGTCCGGGTTGCCGAAGGTGTAGGCAAACGTGTAGGCGCTGGTGTTTCCCTTCAAGTAAGGGGCAACCTGATAGCCATCGTCCCGGCCCAGTTGGGATACGACAAAATCACTGGGCTCTCGAATCCCGTTGGTATCCAGATATTGCACGAGGTAATGGTTGTGCTTGGCTTCCAGTTTCACATTCACATTGGCACCGGAAACCGTGAAGGAGCTGCCAATGAGGGATTCGTCGAGCCGGATGCTGGCGCTGTTGCCCGAAAAGGCCAGGGATGCTTTTTTCCCGCCAAGGGAGGGCATGGTAACCTCCTGACTATACAGAGTGGAGGTGAATGCCTTGTTGGTGTAGTTGTAAGTGCCTGCCGTGATGACCACTTTTGACATTTGACTGGTGGGGATGGCCGTCCAGCTTGCCGCCGGGCACCAGTCTGTGGAGTAGCTATACTGTGTCATCTGCGGGACATCCGCAAACGAGTTGTACGAGGAGAGGACGATGGAGCGTCCGCCGGTGATTTGGTCCACTGATTTTGAATCATGGCCGGCACGCAAGGCCGAGAGAAGATTGGAGGTGTAGGTCGTTAGGCGCGTGCCAATGGCGGTTTCATTAAGGCCCTGCACATAATCAGGGCTGCCGGTGGTGCCGCCCGCGCTGCCCAGTAAGTCTGTGCGGTTGTAGCCGCAGGAGGTGGCGAGGTTGATTCCGGCGGTTGTGGTGGATGCCTTGGCTGCCGGAGAAATGATGTGATCGGTGCCGTCGATGGTGAATTTCACGGCACATAGCGGGATGGTCAACCATAGGTTCCCGGAGCCATCCAGCAGGGGTTCGATGTAAAAATAGCCAGCGCCGTAAGCTCTTTGTATGGCGGTGAACTGCTTTCGAATCCGGGGGATTTGGGATGTCGGGATGGATTGCAGTTGGTAGTACGCTATGAACTGGCTATCCGTCATGTAGCTGTAAGGTGTTTCCGAAAGTCCCCACCAAGCCACCAGATCCTCATAGGAGAAGAGGTACGGGCCGTATTCATAGGATGCGGAATAACCTGCGGCCCGGAGCAGGGCCACGAGCAAGGCGGCCTGGTCAAAGTCGTTGCCGGACCCTTCCATCAGAGTCAGGCTGGCACCCTTTTTGCTGCCGTAGTAGCATTCATACCGGATGTAGTTGTGAACGTATTCAAAGATGGTGACAGGGTTGTTCCTCAATCCGCTGGCAAGCGCGGTGATTTCCGGGGTGATTTCGTCCGCTTCGTTACCGGCGGAGATCGAATTTAGCGCGAGCGTTCCCATTGCGCGGGCAGGCGCGGCGGCGGATTCTCCCTTTGCCAGGGATTGCGTGGCCTGAGCGGGTGTGAGCGCCGGGGCCTGACCCAACGCGCCGGGGCCGGTTGGTGCGGCTCCCGCCGTGAGGCTGGAGGTGGCATTCAGGCTATTGGCTATATCAGGGTAAGGCTGGGACGACTGTTGCCATCCGGGGTTGTCTTGGGCAAAGCCAAGGGAAGGAACAAGAGCAATACAGAAAAGTGATAGAACCGGTTTCATCTTGTGAGGGTGATTATTGGGCGTTCAAAATGTTGCCTTCATCGTCAGGCGTATAGTTGCCAGCACCTACCGGGGCGGTGACTCCGGTAAGCCTGCCCACAAGGTCATAGGTGTAGCTGGCGGGCTGGGAAGCGGTTGGGGCGGAGTAGTCCGTGTTCGGGTTCAGCCCGAGATCGTTCTTCTCCTTGTTGGTCAGACCGTCCGGTTTGAGAACGGCATTCGGATCGGCGATGCCGAGTCCGCCGAAATAGTACATTTCCCAGCCATCGGCCAATCCATTATTGTTAGAATCCCCGCCCGCGCTGTTTTTGTCGAGCGGATCGGTTCCGAGAACTTCCAATTCATACCAGTTTGGAATTCCGTCGCCGTCAAAATCGGCGGTTTCCAGGGTTTCGCCCGGGCCGGGGACTTGATCGGTGTATTTGAGGCGGAAGAAGCCCTTGTCAGCGGTGCCGTCCACCTCGTAGCTGATGTCCTCGTCGTTGCCGCCTTCAATAATGGTGGCGAAATGCCATGTATTGAGGTGATTGGCGGGATCGGAAACTTGGACGAAGTAGCTGCGACCCTGTTTCCCATGCCAGCGGATGAACATCGCGCCGGTGGGAGGGGTGACAAACTCCAAGGATTGGTCGATGCCCGGTGGCTCCGCCGAGACGAACGCAATGCAAAGCAGAAACAGGGGAATGCGGTGCAGGAGAGATTTCATGGTTGGGCCGGTTGGGTTGGCTTGGCGTCGAGGAGGTAGCGGCTGCCGCGATGCGGCCGAAGGATGAAGGTTTCGTCGCGTGGGATTGGTGGGTGAGCGGCGTGCCATGCGGCGAAGGCTACTTGATAGGTGGTCCTGGCTGCCTGATAGGGAAGCAGGCGCGGTGTTTCCGCTGCGATGATTTCCTTGATGACGGTCATGGGCGCGGTGGCGGCTGTGTCCTTCACGTCGCCACGGGTGATGAGGATTTCACCAGGCGCGACATCAGGAATTTTCAGGTTCCATTGACTGGCAAAGCGGCGCACTCTGGTTGTGTCGAAGTTCGAATGGAAGAGAAAGAGACTGTATTTCTCGCCCCTGTGGACAAAGTTGCCGACCCCGGCTAACAGGCCAATATCGAAGCCGCAAACGGCCTCATAGTGTACAAGGGAGACTTGATCGGTCCAGTTGACGACGCTGGTTTTATGGTCATAGACGGTGGCTCCGAGGTTGAGGTCGTGGCGTTGTTGCCAGATACGTTGAGCGATTTCCTCCGGGGTGGGTTCGTGCGGTTCGACATAGGGCGGTGGCGGAGGGGGCGGCGGCAGGTCCGGTTCGGTGGAGGCTTCGCCGCGTTGGAGGGTAACTGTTCGGGCGTTTTTGGAAAGAAGGGTGACAGCGGCGTCAACGCGGACGGCGGGGAGGCGCTTCACCACCGGTGGAGGCGGCGGGGTGAAGGGCTGCACTTCCAATGCGTGAGGGATGAAGGTGCGGTTTCCAAGCGAGGCATCGGCAATGTCATCTGGCCGAAGGGGATTTATTACCGGTGCGGTGACCGTATCAACTGGTTGGTCGGTTGCCGGAGCCACTTCGACAGTCTCTTGAGCAATAACGGGAGAGGCTGCTAGAAGCGCGATTGAAAGGAGGATTGGAATTGGTGTTTTCACGTCGGGGCGATGTTAGGGGTGATCGGATGCCGGTCAAGAAATGCGGAGTGATTTTTTTGTAACCTGGGCCTTAATCTCAGTTTTTTGTGTGAAAGTGGTTGGCTTTGATACTTCGGAAACCTGAAGCATGTTGCGCCTTTGTGGTGAATTTGCCCTGCGTCGACTCCGCTTGGATTGTCACGGGTGACCTTGTTGAGCAACTACGCATTCTTTGTCGGGTTCGTGGTCTGTGAGTGGCCAGCGCTGCTGGGTTCATGTCAGTGCCAGACGAAACAGTAGGTGAGCTTGGCGGAGGATGTGAGTGGCCACCTGCTGGCCGCGAGCGCCCAGAGATACTGCCTGAACCGTAATTAAACCGAAAGCATCTTAGTAATACTGACGAAACCGTAATATCGTGTCTTTTCTGGCTGAAAGATACTGTCTTAACCGTAATGAACTAGTGACTAATCCATAAACAGAATACTACTTTAACCGTAAGGTTGTAGCGTGATTACGAAATCACGTGTAGTCGCATAACGTTGATTACCAAATTGTTACGATGGTTAATTGCTCCTGTCTAGAATTGCCCATAATTCTAGATGGCTACTATGGGCAAAAGCCCTAGATAGTATGAGCATCCTATCAGGGCCAAACCCGAGCCCGCCCAAAGGGCGGTCGGGTTTGGCCCCAACGGGCCGCCGGTTCCGCAATGCGAAACCGGGAGGCCGCAATGCGGCCCCCTAAGCGAAACCATGCCGCAAAGCGGCCGATTAGTCAAACCATGGCCGCAAAGCGCCTACCTCAGTCAAACCATGGCCGCAAAGCGCCTACCTCAGTCAAACCATGGCCGCAAAGCGCCTACCTCAGCCAAACCAAGTCCGCAAAGCGTCACCTCGATCAAACCATGGCCGCAAAGCGTCCCCTCGATCATACCATGGCCGCAAAGCGCCCACCTTAGTTAAGCCAAGGCCGCACAAAGCGCCCCAATAGCCAAGCCAAGGCCGCAGGGTCCCCGGAGTTGAGGCGGAGTTGGAGGGTGGTGTTGAGGGATGGCTGGCCTAACAGGATGAAGTTGTGGTTTTTGGGGAAGTCTTCCAGCAGGAGCCGGAGTTTGTGGAGGTCTTCGACGGGCAGGATGTGGGCGTCGTCAATGATGGGGATGATGAGTTTGCCTTTGGTGTTGAGGTTGCGGGCCTCGGCAATGAGGCGGGCCTCGCATTTGTGGGCGTTGCCGGCGGATTCGAGTTGCATGGTGTGGCAGAGGAGGCGCAGGAGACTAGGCCATTCGGCTCTGCTTCAACAGTAGCGGTCAGCCGCATGCGTTGACGCATAATTGTCGTCACCGGAATCTCCAATTGTCGCTGGAAACGGCCGCCCTCGACTCTCCGGCCTCTCACAGGCATTCATCCCAAATCATTATTCGGTGACGGCAGCGTCGTCACCCGGATCTCCATCGTCACAGAGGAGTCCGCAACCGTGGCGGACAACTACTACCCTGCATCGTGTGGACACCTGATCGGTGGGTGAAGCCCCGGGAGGGGGATTGTCAGCAGGGGGATTGTCAGCAGGGGGATTGTCAGCAGGGGGATTGTCAGCAGTGGGATTGTCAGCAGTGGGATTGTCAGCAGTGGGATTGTCAGCAGTGGGATTGTCAGCAGGG
>CAIQXC010000597.1 GCA_903875675.1 Akkermansiaceae bacterium | reverse complement strand
CTGCGATTCCTTCAAGAAGTTGTCTCGCCAGGCGTTTTCGAGACCTTCGCGCATCAGCGGCAGCAGATCCGTGTCGATGGTGATCCACTTCTGATCATGGGTGCTCTTGGTCGAAAAAGCATTGCCCGCCGGAGTGAAAATATACATGTTAGTTCCGCCGGTATCCCGTGCCTTGTATGCCGGAACGGCACGATGCCGGTCGTCGTAGATAGGAATACCGAACCAAAGGTACTTGCCATATCCCGGCGACTGCTGGTTGAGATTTTGCACCGAGAAAAAGATTTGGAACTGCGCCGCATGTAAGCCGGTACTGTAGTTAGGCATGGGCTGTTTCTCCGAAGCAATCAGGTGCGCTTCGACGTGCAAGCGGGCGCTGCCCAGGTCCGCCAACGATGGAGGATTGGCGATGTTCTGCTCGACAAGCAGATGCACCCAGGGTTCGCCGGACTTGCGGGAGAGGCTGCCATATTCTGCGCTGGCCTTTACCGCCATGCCGAGATCGCCCCTGTCGGAGCCGACGGCTCCCAGAGTGAGCGTCTTGCCGACATTGGAGAAGCGCAGCGAGCCGTCGGTCAGTTTCTCCGGCGCGGCGATTGCCAGTGGATATTTGCTGCTCCACTGCACCAGATCCCACACCGGATCCGCCGTGGCTTCATGTCCCCGAACCATACCATAACTGACCCGCTTTCCCGGCTCGGGTTGCAGCACCGTGAATCCGCGCCGAAAATCCGAGTCCCGAATGAGTTCTCGATCCGGCATCTTCTCCGCCGCGTGGCACGACCACGCCGTTGTGAAAAGTGCCACCGCAGTGGCGGCGACGAAAATTGGTCTAACGGGTCGTCTGCTCATATTTGCATCTTGTTTGGTTGATTCTCTAACGTGGTTCCGCACATCCGCCAGGCGTTCGCCGTGCCGCATGCGCCATTCGTCATTGCCAAATGCATGGTGACAGACAAATTGTGAGCCAACAGACAAATTGTGAGCCGGCCTAGGAAATAGTTGGCTGGGAGCTTGGCAATTTTGTCCTGGGGCTTGCGGTGGATTCTGCTCACCACCCGGGAATTTCGTCCTAGGGAAACAATCGGGGGTTGCCAGAGGGCGATCCCACGCCCTAGTGTCGGGGGTCTTCGCAACGCCCCACCGGAGGCTTGCCGCCCCGCAATCCATCTCTCAGCCGCATCGCCAACCCATGAATCTGTTCCGCAAGAAACCTATCGAGGTCATCGTCGCCAGTGCCTGCTCGACGGAAGCGTTTTACGACACGCCGACGCTGAAGCGCTCGCTCAGTGCGTTCCAACTCGTCACTCTGGGCATCGGCGTGGTCATCGGGGCGGGGCTATTTTCGCTCACTGGCAAGGTCGCGGCGGACAATGCCGGGCCGGGGGTGGTGCTTTCGTTCGTTGTCAGTGGTATCGCCTGCGCGTTTGCGGGTCTGTGCTATGCGGAGTTTGCTTCGGCGGTGCCGGTGGCGGGCAGCGCGTACTCGTATTCTTATGCGACCATGGGCGAGTTGCTGGCGTGGATCATCGGCTGGGATTTGGTGATGGAGTATGCGATCGGGGCGGCCACTGTGGCGGTGAGTTGGTCGGCGTATTTTGTGAAATTTTGTCATCAGATGAATAAGGACATGCCGCTGCAATGGGCGCTCTCACCGTTTGACTCAGAGACGCTGAAGGACGGGACGGTGATTCACGGCATGGCCAATCTGCCGGCTGCGGCGATCGTGGTGCTGATGTCGCTTTTATTGATCCGCGGCACCAAGGAAAGCGCGCTGTTCAACACGATCATGGTGGCCGTCAAACTCATGATCGTGCTGTTGGTCATCGGCATTGGCTGGGCCTACATCAACCCGGCCAACCACAGCCCGATGATTCCGGAGCGCATATCCGAGGTGGTCAATGGCCACACTATCTATCACTTTGGATGGCAGGGGGTGCTCACTGGTGCGGGGATGATTTTCTTCGCATACATCGGCTTTGACGCGGTTTCCACGGCTGCTCAGGAGGCCAAGAACCCGCAGCGCGACCTGCCGATCGGTATTCTCGGCTCACTGGCCATTTGCACAATCCTCTACATTTTGTTCTCGTGGGTCATCACCGGGCTGGCCAAGTACACCGAGTTTCACGGGGTGGTGGACAAGCTCGCGCCGGTGGCCACCGCGCTTGGCCATCTTCCCAAACAGTTCCACTGGCTCCAACAACTTATCGTACCGGCGATTCTAGCTGGTTTTTCCTCGGTAATCATGGTTCTTTTGTTAGGTCAGAGCCGGGTCTTCATCACGATGTCGCAGGACGGCCTGCTGCCGAAGTTCTTTTCCGACATTCACCCGACGCGCCACACGCCGTGGAAAAGCAACGCGTTATTTGCGGTGGTGGTGGGCACGGCGGTGGCATTTTTGCCGGGCAATTTATTTGGTGAAATGTGCAGTGTGGGCACGTTGCTGGCGTTTGTGCTGGTATGCATCGGAGTGATTGTTTTGCGCCGCACCAACCCGGACCTGCCGCGCAAATTCCGCTGCCCATGGGTACCCGTGGTGCCGATCATTGGCGCGCTGCTGTGCCTGGGCATGATGGCATTTCTATCACCCGACACTTGGTTGCGCCTATTCATTTGGATGGCAGCGGGTCTCTTGATCTACGTTTTTTACGGCCGCAAACGCAGCAACCTGGCATCAGAGCCCAGCAAACAACCTCGTGTTTGATAACGGAACCAGAATTTGTGGTGAATGATTCAAGTTTCTCAACGGGAGACGTGCCAGGCTGACTTCGGCGTGAGCTCAGTCGAACGACTTCGGCGTGAGCTCAGTCGAACGACTTCGACTGAGTTCTGGGGGATGGTGTTCCGGTTCCGCCGCCACGCCAGATGAGGCGCAGGGCGTCGAGGCGCAGGCGAGGGGTGTCGAGGGCGGTTAGGGAATCATCGCGGCAGGCTTGGAGGTCGGCGAGTTCGGCGGCTGACACTTGAGGGTTGCGGGTTGCGAGGTCGGCGAGGCGCACGAGTTCCGCGTTGAGTGTGTCCTCAGCGAGTTTGTGGGCGGCATCTGCGGGGGCACGGGCGGCGGCAGCGGCAAGTCGGCGGGCTGAGGCGAGCATTTTCGGAAAAATCTCGCGGCGGAAGGCGGGTTGGTTCACCAGGCGGCGAGGGTCGCCGGGCACCAGCGCGGCGCTAGGCGGGGCTGTGTCCAACTCGTTGCCGTGATGATCGACGAGGATGCGGATGGGGGTGGGTGGCAGGAAGCGGT
>CAIQXC010000596.1 GCA_903875675.1 Akkermansiaceae bacterium | reverse complement strand
GCCAGGGCTGACCCCAGAGGCGAAGATCCTCGCCTTCGGCACGACTGGTACCCCGGCAGTTATCGTTGAGCCAAACATTTCATGGTCATTGCCGGTCGGCACCCATGCGACGGCGCTGGCACCCACCTTCGTCCTGAGTCCCGGGGCCACCTGCACTCCGGTTTCGGGCACAACGCGCGATTTCAGCAGCCCGCAGACGTACACGGTCACCTCCTCGGATTCGCTTACGAGCACCGTCTATACCGTGACGGTTAGCTCGAACAACTCGTTCAACGATGGAACTCTTCAAGGTTGGCACAACCGGGTTTGGGATGCGGGTGCTGGGGCCTGGGTGGATCTCGATCCGAATGTCATCACCCTGCCGGCCTCCATCAATGGCGGGGTCATTCAGCCGCCTTCTTCTGCTGATTATCTGTACAAGGCCGCGGGTGGATTCGTTTGGCCGAATGGCGGCGACACCGACAATCACCTCAACACCTTGTGGCTCCGCTCGCCCCTTTTCTACCTCAACGGCTCGGGAGATATCACGGTCCAAATGGCCATGGGCATGGCCCTAGGCGCGGCCCCAACCGATGATATGTCGGTGCCTTACGCGGCTCTTGCCGATGGCGGATGGAAGGGCGTCGCCCTGCGGCGAGTTAGCGACGGTGTCTTCGTGATCGCCAAACCTAGGACAACCATAGGCAATCCGGCCACTGTGACGTTCACTGCGGCGGAATTGGCACCCTATATCGGAGTCGCCTGCACCTTGGATTTGATGAACACGTGTCACGGTGGCTGGGGTTGGTTGACCATGGGCAATGTTAGCATTCCGGGTAGCTCCACGCCACCCGCAACGGCTGATCCTTTCACATCCTGGATCACCACCCATTATCCGGGCTTGAGCGATAAATCCCCGGGCGGTACCCCGGATGGCGACGGCATCACTAATCTAACGAAATTCGCCTTCGGCCTCATTCCCGGTAGCGGCGCATCGGTCAATCCAATCACCTCCCAAGTCAACAAAACCAGCGGCATGTTCGACTATACCCGGCGCGACCCGGCGGTGAGCGGTCTGACTTATACGGTGTGGACTTCCACCAATCTGCTGGATTGGGTGACGGATGCCAGTGCGGGCCAGGCGGTGGTTTCTACCACGGGTGACGTGCAGACGGTGTCGGTGACGCTCAGTGGGGCTCCGCTAAGCGCGCCAAAGCTCTTCGTCCAAGTGAGAGCTCAGTGATGGCGGATCTCTAGTTAGGGCATGTTTGCCTAACTTGAAAGTTATATCAAAGGGCCGGGAGCATGACTCCCGGCCCTGTTTTTTGCTCAAGGCAGTCCCAGCCGTGTCGTCCCCGAATTGGGGACTATGCGGTTATATTGAGGAAGTGGAAAGTATCCGTGTGCCTTGCAATTGTCTAACATCATCCCAAATTCAAGTGTTCCATTCCCAGAGTTCTCTGCCTAGAGTCCATGAAAAGGCCAAGTTGCTGTCGTTAGGTCAAGTTTTCTTTTCTTGTGTCTTCAAGTCTTGCGTCTTCGGTCTGAGGCGCAGCCTCGCTTGGCTATCGTTGGTCCGCATGCTGGCTATTTTCATCATCATGGTCGCTGCCTGTGCTGCGGCGGCACCGCAGCGACTGCGGGCGGTGAACATCGGTGGGCAAGTGGTTGGGCAGGTGCCGGTTGAATGGTCCGGTAAGCAGTTGCAGGTTTGGAGAGTTGATGAGAAAACGGCTGATCTAACATTCAAACCGGAGGCTGCGGTGTCGGCCCCGAGCGGAGGCGTGCTCTATCTGCAAGTGAGCTATGTGGACCGTGGCTATGGCAAGTTGAGTGTGGAGCTCAGCGGCAAGGATGGCGGCGTGATCCGGCCGGATCGTTCGTTGGGGTTGACGCGATCTGATACTGGGAGTGTACGCAGCGCCCGGATGCGGATGATCGGGGTCCGGAGCACGGGCAATTCTGAGATGGCAGTCCGGGTTGGTCTCGAGCGGCCCGCCGAAGAGGATCTGCTTATTGAGAGCGTGATCCTGCAAGAAACGCCCTTTGAGGACGCGCAGTTTGCCTACGTCATCTCGGAGCCGTGGCAAGGCCCATACACCGGGCGAAGCGTCAAGCCGCAGGAAAATAGCACTCTGAAGGGCAAGGTGATGGCGGGCTATCAGGGGTGGTTTCGAACGCCTAACGATCCTGATGGCCGCGGCTGGGTTCACTGGGGAAATATCCAGAATGGCACATTTACCACTGACATGTGGCCGGACGTATCGAAATATCCGGCAGGCTGTCTCGAAAAGGCCGGAGCCGTAAAGTTGGCCAGTGGCCAACCCGGATATTTGTTTTCATCGGCGTGGCCGGATGTGGTTGACACGCATTTTCGCTGGATGCGGGAACATGATATCGACGGGGTGTTTCTCCAACGATTTGTCTCGGACAACTTCCATTCGATCAACGGCAGCCCGGAATGGGTGCTGGCTAACGTGCGTGGCGCAGCCCATCGGGAGGGACGCCTGTGGGCGGTGGAATATGACGTGAGTGGCTACCCTGATGCCAAGCTGCTAGAAACCCTGCGGACCGATTGGCGGTGGCTGGTGGATCAATTCGGCGTGCGCGGCGATGCCAATTACGCCCGTGAAGGAGGCAAACCGGTGGTTTTCATCTGGGGACTGCCATTCCCGGACCGGCGTATATCTGTGGCAACTGCCAATGCCGTCGTGGAATTTTTCCGCAATGATCCCAAGTATGGTGGCAACTATGTTATTGGCGGGATCCCAAACCATTGGCGGACGTTGCCGACGCCGTGGCAGGAGCACCTCAAGCAATACGCGTGTGTCCTGCCGTGGATGTCCGAATCGTATGCCGGGGATCTTGCGGATTTCAAGAAACTCGGCATCAGTTGTTATACCCATGTTAGCCCGGGCTTTTCCTGGGCCAATCTCAAACATCTTCCCAGCGGGGATCTCACGGTGGCCTACACGCCACGCGAGGGTGGCCGCCATTACTGGAATCTATGGAACAAAGCGGCTCAGGCACGCTGCGAGCGGATGTTTGTCGGCATGTTCGATGAATATGACGAAGGCACCGCCATTATACCCATGAGCGATGATGCGCCAGCCACGCCGGTGCGAGCCGGGGTGGCCGCAACGTTTTTCAACGGCCCGGCTCAACAGGAGCATGGCGAGTTGGTCCATTTGCCGGGTTTGCAGCTTGCGTTAGGGGAGGGGACCCCGGCCCGCGGCATCTCGGCGGCTAACTTTTTTGTGCGGATGGGCGGGCAAATCGTGTTTCCGAGCGCCGGGGCGTACACATTTTTGCTTGAAGGCGCGCCGGGTGACGATGCCCAACTGACGCTGGATGGTGAGCGAATCCTAACCGTCAAGGGACTCACTGGAACCGTCACTGCCGCCACCGCCTTGAACGTCGCCGCTGGAGCGACCCTGGCGTATCGCCTGGACTACCGCCACGGCAGCTCCGTCGGTACCCTGCGTCTTCTCTGGCAGAGCCCGTCCATTCCCCGCCAATCCGTGCCACCCGCCGCGCTGCAGGATGCCTGGGGCCGATTCATCACCAACGAGGGAAAACCGGCGGACTGGTGGCTCAAGCTCACTCGCGATGGCAAGGAGATGATCAACGGCAAGCGCCCGGTGGATGCGCCCATGCCGTCCCGTTAGTGACGCGATGCCTTGTTAGTTGCTGATCATGCCGACCTCCACCCAGCGGATCGCATGGCGGGTCAAGGCGTTGCCATCTTCGAGGCCGAGTTTCTCCCGGATATGGGCGCGGTGGACGTCCACGGTGCGCGGACTGATGCCCAGTTGGCTGGAGATGTCATGATTGCTTTTGGCATGGCCAATCAATTCGAATATCTCGATCTCCCGATCAGTTAGCCGGTCAAGCGGAAAACTTGCTTTGGCGGGACTTCTGCCGGGCAGCATGGCTTGCAGGAAATGCTTGGTGACGGCAGCGCTGGCGAAGACGTCTCCGCCGAGCACGCAGTGGACGGCCTCGACGATGCGCTGGGGTGGGGAGTTTTTGGTAACATAGCCACGACCGCCGGCCCGCAGCACGCGTTCGGCATAGAGCAGTTCATCGTGCATCGAGAGGACGATGATCGGCAATGATGGATGGGTGCTCCCGAGGTCTTTGATGAGCTCCAATCCATTACGCCCAGGCAACGTCAAATCCGTGACAACTAAATCCGGCTTTGCCGACTCCACCAGCGCGATGGCCTGCTGCACCGATCCCGCCATCCCACAAACACTGAGCCCCGCTTGCGAGTCCAATAACTGACGCAACCCTTCGATCATCAAGGGATGATCGTCCACCAAAAGTATTTTGCTCGCTCTCATGGTCTTCATGCATGGGGGAATCCGACCGCAGTAGCAATAAAAATCCACTCATTTGAGGGAATATCCTGAATCAGGGACCTTAGACGGATCTTGGACAAGCCGCCAAATTGCAAAAAATTCCCGCTTAGGGCACCATTTTTCTTGCCAAGGGTCGGTTTGCGGCTAGCCTCCCCAGCGAACCCCCAACCTAGGACGCTCCGGCCACCGTGCTGGAACCATCCCTTACTACCATGAGCGAAAACGCAATCAACCTGAAAGAATTCCAACTCCACGAAGGAGACACCGGCAGCGCCCCTTACCAAGTGGCCCTGCTCACCCAGCGGATCCATCATATTACGGATCACCTGAATATCCACAGCAAGGATTTTTCGTCCCGGCGTGGATTGCTCAAATTGGTTTCCATGCGCCGCAAGCACTTGGATTATATCAAGGGCAAGAGCGAGGAGCGCTACAAGCAGATTATTCAGAGTCTGGGCCTGCGCCGCTAATCCCATCTCCGCAGCGCGGCCGCGAGGACAACCCCGCGGCCGTCCTGCAAATCGGCAGTCACGTGACAACAGATCGTGTTTGCCACCGGACCCCGGTTCGTTAGCTCATGCCTGTTGGCAGGTGCTCTAACCGATCCACAAACCGCCGCCATGAGCGCCTGCCCGGCAATTCCGCTGCGCAGGCTCAAGGCACTGACAACAAGAAGCAGAAAAAAGAAACACAAAGAAAGAAACTATGAACATCCACACACTGACGAGCCAAGTCGGCTCTAACCCGATTACGATTGAAACCGGCAAACTTGCCAAACTCGCCGACGGTGCCGTGACCGTGCGTTGCGGGGACACCATCATTCTGGTCACAGCCGTATCTGCAACCAAGGTGAAGCCCGGCCAGACCTGGTTCCCGCTCTCGGTGGAATACAAGGAAAAAGCCTCGGCAGCCGGTGTTTTTCCCGGTGGCTATTTCAAGCGCGAAGGCCGCCCAACCGAAAAGGAAATCCTCACTTGCCGCATGACTGACCGCCCGCTGCGGCCGTTGTTTCCGAAGGGGTATTTTTATGACACCCAGATCATCGCCATTCTGCTGAGCGCGGATGCCGAAAACGATGCCGACATTCTCTCGATGAATGGTGCGTCTGCCGCCTTGTGCCTGTCCGATATTCCCTTCGGCGGACCCATCGGTGCGGTGCGCGTCGGCCGGGTAAACGGCAAGTTTTTGATCAATCCGACGTTTGCACAACGGAGTGAAAGTGATCTCGACCTCATTTACGTCGGCAATAAGACCGACGTGATCATGATTGAAGGCCAAGCCGACGAACTGCCCGAGGAGGATTTCATCCAAGCCCTTCATTTCGCCCAGCAAGCCGTCGCCCAGTTGGTTGCCATGCAGGAGGAACTCGTCCGCCTGGCAGGCAAGGCCAAGCGCGAGTTCACGCCGATTCTAGCCAAGGATAACTTGCTGGAGATCGCCTATGAAATCGCCGGCGACCGCATTGAGGCCGCCATTTACGCCCCTACCAAGACAGAGCGTGCTAAAAAAGTCGGAGCCCTGCGCGACGAAGTGGAAGCCGCTATCAAACAGCGTGCTCCGGAAGCCACCGACTTTGACGTTGAACAGGCGTTCGAGTACCTGCAGAAGAAGGCATTCCGCATCTCGATCATGGAAAAAGGCCTGCGAGCCGATGGCCGCAG
>CAIQXC010000595.1 GCA_903875675.1 Akkermansiaceae bacterium | reverse complement strand
TTTCGCCCTGCCACCCCTATGAGCCGATGCTAATCCGCATCGGAAGCCAGATGCTCAGCGGAAAAAACTCTGATCCGTTGGAGCTTGCGCGGTTGGCGATCATGGAAAGATGTGAGCCGGTGCTCCGATATATCGCCGAGTGCGGCAAGAAAACCGAACCGGACCTGCCGTTCTGGCAAACCATCCTCGACAAGCTCCCGCCCTGCGGACCCTTTCCAAAGGAAGATGTTCACATCAGCCGCTTTCGGTTCGAAGTAGGATTCACCAACCCGTTCAAGCCAAACACACCCAAAATCACCTGGCTGCGTCCCCTCGACAAATAACATGAACAATCCAATCAAAAATCCTTCGCGCCCTCGACAGCAGGCTCGATCACAAAATCGACCTGATCATTTTCGGGAAGGCCGCCATCGTGCTCGGATTTCCCACTGCTCCCGAAAATTATGGTAGCACCCAGGACGTGGATGCGATTCCACCGACAAAGAATCTGGAAACAATCTCAAGCGACGAAAAATTCTGGGACGCATCGGACGGCGCCAATCAAGACTTGAAGCCCGAAGGCTTGTACATGACACACCTCTTTTAAGAGGAACAAATCATCCTATCCCCCGATTGGTCAGACAAAACCATTTTGTTGGAACTCGGACTCAACCATATTCAGATCTCACGCCCGTCCACTCTTGATCTCATCCTCACCAAAATGATGAGAGGCGACAAATATGATCTGGAAGAAATCGGGTTCCTGATTGAATCAGACCACATAGCTCCAGAGGAATTGGAAGCGGCATTCAAAACTGCAAGGGTTCCGGTCGAAAACGAAATCCTGGACCTTTTCCAAAGAGCCCAGCCCTTGGTTCTCGAGATCGCTAAAGAACTGGCGGGGAGGGAAGGCCGTACAACCTCTGACATCCGCTCCCAACCCAAAAAGGGTTGGGACCAAGCCGGCCCCGACTCCCTCGGCTGAATTCATTTTCCCGCTCGAAGCGCGCCGACATCCCGATCCCGACCTCTGGAACGGCCCGCTGCCGATCTCACTCAAACAAGTCGCCAAGGGGTCCATTGCTGGTTTTATGCACCATCGACAAGTGGTTCGGACCGGTGCCGGGCGGTTGAGTTGTTCATCCTCAATGAGGTGATGAGCGGGATCTGTTCCAGAAGCACCGCTTACCGGTGGATTGATCGTGTCCGGCGGAACCAATGGCTCACCCTCAGGCCGCTGATCCTCCAGGCGATCGAGCCGGACTGGCACGTCACCGACTCCGCCGAGACCGTCACCTGGAGGCATCCGCCTTGGCGACGCCATCCTCCTGCGTCTCCTCTGCCACGCCATGCAACTCGAAACCGGCGGCAACGATCACAAATGCGAGGCCCGCCTCATCGCCGAAGCCCGCAACCTCAACTCCAAGGGCAAATTCATCATCCCCATCATTGACGATGCACACCTCCAGCCCGTCGAAGGCCTCCACAAACTCCGACTCCTGTTAGAGGACTTCCCCAAAAATCACAACCTCATCCTGTTAGGCCAACCCTCCCTCAACACCACCCTCCAGCTCCGCCCAAACAGCGACTTCAAAAGCCGCGTCACCTACCTCTACTTTGTCATTTCAACTTCCAACTACTTGATTATCAAGGAGTTGGAACTAATTCAAAAATCTTCATAACTCGTTTATTATCAATAGATTGCATTATGAAATGACAAAGTAGAGCTACTCCGCCAAACTCGAAACCCTCGCCCCCGACACCCTCGAAGCCCACATGCACGCCCAGTTGGACCAAGCCGGCCTGCCGCACCACACCTTCACCGACGACGCCCTCCACGTCGTCCTGCGCGTCTCCGAGGGCGTCCTGCGGGCCGTGCGAAACCTCTGTGTCGGAGCCCTCATCGAAGCCGTGCGTGACCGCACCAAAACCGTTGATCTCAAACAAATCAACGCCGTGCTCATGCAGCCCCACTGGCGTCACAACACCCGTGACGAACCGCAGCAACCCGCCGTTTTCACCAATCAGAAACCCAAGAACTGAGGCCGCCGGGCACACACAAAAATCGACACTTTTCCGGCAAAACACAAGCGGGCAACG
>CAIQXC010000594.1 GCA_903875675.1 Akkermansiaceae bacterium | reverse complement strand
GATTTAGGGGCGGGGGAGGGGACGTTGGCGCAACTTTTGGCGCAGCGTGCTGAAAAAGTCATCGCCGTGGATATTTCGCCGAAAATGGTCGACTTCGGCCAACAACTCGCGGTGAGCAACGGCCTGGCCAATCTGGAATTCCGGATTGGTGATATTGAGGAGCCACCGATCGAGGACGGCTCGCTGGATCTCGCAGTGCTCAGCCAGGCGTTGCATCATGCGGCCCGTCCGCAGCGGGCGATTGACGCTGCATTTCGCATTCTCAAACCGGGCGGGCGGCTCATCGTATTGGATTTGCTGCTGCACTCCTTTGAGGAAGCCCGCGAACTCTACGCCGACCGCTGGCTCGGATTCTCCGAATGCGATCTGGCCACCATGCTCGAGCGTGCCGGTTTCACCAGCATCGAAACGGTGGTCGCCGATCGTGAAACGGCCGCTCCCGGCTTCCAAACATTGTTAGGCATCGGCGTCCGGCCGGGTTGAAACTGCGGAGGAATGACATCATACGCGATTTCCCACTTGAGATTATTTTCCAAATAAGCAGGCGCTTCAGGGCATCGGGCGGGGTGGGATGAAGGTGCGGCGCCGGGGTTCCCACTGCCACGGAACGAAAGAACGCCTCGGCCATGAGCGCAGGCAGGCGGATGCAGCCATGCGAGGCTGGGTAGCCTGACAGAAAGCCCTCATGCATTCCAATCCCGGCGACGATCCGCATGAAGTTAGGCATCTTTGCCCCATTGTAATGCGCACCCCTTGGCAGGGCGTCTTTACCGGTATCCACGTCTTTCTGAATGACTTTTCCGCTCGTATCAACGTATTCTCCAAACAATGAGGACTCATGGTTTTTGTCATTTTGGATGATGTGAAAATTGCCTGTAACCGTGTTCCGCCCTTCACGCCCCGATGAAATGAGCGACACTCCGGCGAGTTGGCTTCCTTTGTAATTGTTCTCGGGACCAAAGCCAGAGTGGGTGATCAGTTGCACTTCGGCAGCAGCTCGGCGGCCTTGCTTGCGGAAGCTCCCTGCCCGATCCTCAAAGTGAAATCGTGACTTTGATAGTTCCGATTTGGCTTCCGCATATATTCGACAAGTAATCCTGCACCAGATATTTCAGATAGTTCGATTGGGAGATGCACGCCAATGATCTTTCGGCGATAGATCTTTTGCGCCCCTTGGATCAACGCGTGTGGTCGAACGCCAGGCGCCAAACCCAGTCACTTCGGCCGGCCAGGGCAACCAGTGGATCCTGCAGCGATGGCATCTGAACGACTTTTTGCAGCCATCGGGCCCAGGCCAGCCGGCGGTTGAAAACGGCATCGCAATCCCGGGTGATTGTTTGGTGAGCCTCGTTCCAGGACAATTTGCCTCTGCTCCAAGCGACGAGCGGGCCAACAGCCAGTTCCGCAGACTCAAAAGCCATCGACATGCCGTTGCCTGTCACGGGAGGAATCATGGTGATGGCGTCACCCACACATATTTCCTCACGTGCCCCAGCACGCTGTGGCTGAATGCAGAGTCCAGCCACGGCGCATAATGATT
>CAIQXC010000593.1 GCA_903875675.1 Akkermansiaceae bacterium | reverse complement strand
GGAACGATGTTGATATTGAGCCACAGGCAAACCCCGCATAGCAGCGCCGCAATCACAAACACCGGCACCACCAAACGGCCCAAACTCACCCCGGCCACCCGAAAACTGGTAATTTCCTGATCCGACGACATTCGGCCAAATACCAACAGCACCGCCGAAAGAAAACCCCACGGAATGGTGAACATCAGCGAAAATGGCAAAACCGTCAGCACAAAACGCAGCACCAGCCAAAGCGGCGCATGCTTGTCCACCAACAGCGGCCGGATCTGTTTGAACAAATTTCCCAGCAGTAGCACCATGCTCAGCACCAATATCGCCAACAGCGTGCCAAACAGCACCTGTCGTCCGATGTAGCGGTCAGAAATTCGCATTGTGTCGCGGCAATTTGCCTGTGCTTCCCCGGACTGTCCAGAAACAACGCTACAATTCACCTCATGCACAGCGGCAGTCACAGACGCGCCGCTACAAGGCCACCTCATGCGCATCGGCGGTCACAGACGCGCCGCTACAGGGCGCCCACTATCTTCTGCCGTAGAGCGGGCCATAGGTGCTGCAGGCGCGGAAATCGGCTGCCTCGAGATTGGCGGTGCCAAAGGCATTCCAAGCGCTGGGGCGGAACACGCGGGCTTCGTCCACGTTGTGCATATACACCGGGATGCGCAACATCGCCGCCAGCGTGATATAGAGGTGCCCGACGTGGCCACAGGTCATCACACAATGATTGGCACCCCAGTGGTTCATCACGTCGTAAGCACTGCGAAACGGACCCCGGCCATTGAGAATGGGCGCAAACCAGGTCGTCGGCCAGGTCGGGTTGGTGCGTTGGTCGAGGGCGTCGTGGATGGCATCTGGCAACTCGACGGTGTATCCTTCGGCAAGCTGCAGGGCTGGCCCGAGGCCATCGACGAGGTTGAGGCGAAGCATGGTGGCGGGCATGCCACCGCGAGTGCGGTAGCGGGTGCTCATGCCGCCGCCGGGGAAATATTCGGAAATTGACGGATGCCAAGTGGTGGCAGCGAGGCACTTGGCGACTTCCTCCTCGGTGATGTCCCAGTGCGGCTTCATCACCGGTTGGCCCTCGGCGTCGCTGCACTGACCGGTGCCATCGAGTGCGGCGGCACCTGAGTTGATGAGGTGCAGGATGCCGTCGCCGACCAACGGGTCGGCGAGGCGCTGGCCTGACGCCTGCTCGATGGCGTCGAGACTCCAGTACGTCCGCAGGTCGGCGAAAATCTGCGCCGTGTTGGTTAATAGCCAGCCAAACAACATGCCCGCGCCATTGAGCGCATCATTCTCGGTGGCCACAATGTAGGGCGCACGCTTGCCATTCCAGTCGAACGACGAGGACAACATGGCCTCGAGAAAATCCCCGTTAGGAAAGTGATCGGTCCATTGCCGCTGGCCCTGGAAACCCGCAGCGATGGCATTGCGGCCACGGGCCTGTTCGTGCAAGCCGGCGGCGGCGAGTTGAGGGTTGCCCACCATCAGGTCCCGGGCAATAAGGGCCATCTTGACGTTGGTTTCCCACTCGGCATCAAGTTGCTCGCGGCTGCGGATGCCCGTTTCGCCATTGTAATCGGCTCCTTCCGGGCAGTTGGCCTTGACCCATGCAAAGGCGCGTTGGTACTCAGCGGGGTCGAACTGGCTCTTGTTGAGACGGCCTACAAATTCCGTTAGATCAATATCCTCCACGCGCATGCCGAAATACTTTTCCCACAGGGCGAAATCCACCATTGAGCCGGCGATGCCCATCGAGGTGCCGCCCATCGAGAGATAAGCCTTGCCGCGCATCAGGGCGACGGCGAGGCCGCATTGGGCGAAACTGAGGAGTTTGTGTTGAACATCCACAGGGATGGACGGGTCGCCAGCGGGCTGCACGTCTCGGCCGTAAATACCGAAGGCCGGCAACCCCTTCTGGGTATGGCCGGCGAGCACTGCGGCCAGATAGACCGCACCCGGCCGCTCGGTGCCGTTGAACCCCCAGACCGCCTTGGGCAAGAGCGGGTCCATGTCCATGGTTTCCGAGCCATAGCACCAGCACGGCGTGACAGTTAGGGAAACACCCACGT
>CAIQXC010000592.1 GCA_903875675.1 Akkermansiaceae bacterium | reverse complement strand
GTTTGCCATCACGCTCGCCGAGCCCGTGAGCGTACGGCGCGTCGTTTTCGCGCACGGAACAAACTTCCCCGACGGCGGCTGGTTCGACGCCAGCGCCGGCAAGCCGCGCGTGCAAGTCCAGCGCGACAAAGGCAGCGCATGGGAAACGCTCGGCGAGTTGAGCGATTATCCCGCCACGACCGCGACCGATAACAGGAAACTCAAGCCGGGCCAGACGTTCACGCTGCGCCTGTCGAACCCGGCAAAAGTTTTGGCCGTGCGTGTCATTGGCGTGCCGGCGTGTGGCAACAACCCTAGACAAGCATTCTCCTCGTGCGGTGAGTTGCAGGCGTTTGAGAACTAATCGGTTAGGCCGTTGGAAAACGAATCATGAACAGGAAATAATATGATCAGGAAAAGCAACCGACTTCATGTAAGGTTTGGCGTGTGGGCCACGCTTCTAACGGTGAATGTGCACGCGGCGGAGCCGTCCGCATACCGCCGCCTGTCCGTGCAGGATTACCGTGACAAGATGAAGGCAGGCTGGATCGGTCAGATGGCCGGGGTCTCCTTAGGCGCGCCTACCGAGTTCAAGTACCACGACCGGATCATACCGGAAAACGACCTGCCGAAGTGGCAGCCCCGCTTGATCAACGACGCCTTCGTACAGGACGATCTCTACGTCGAGATGACTTTCCTGCGCACGATGGAGCAATACGGCCTCGATTGCTCCATCCGCCAGGCCGGTATCGATTTCGCCAATAGCGGATATAGCCTCGCATGCGCCAACTCCGCCGGTCGCGAGAACCTCCGCATGGGCATCGCGCCGCCGGACTCCGGCCACCCGAAGTTTAACAAGTGCCCCAACGATATCGACTACCAGATAGAATCCGACTATTCCGGCCTGATTGCCCCGGGTATGCCCAACGTCGCCATCGCCATGGGTGAAACGTTCGGCCGCCTCATGAACTACGGCGACGGCGTGTACGCCGGACAGTTCGTGGGCGCGATGTATGCCGAGGCTTTCTTTGAAAAGGACATCGTCAGGATCATCGAGGCCGCCCTCAAGGCCATCCCCGCCGAGTGTCAGCACGCCGAGATGGTGCGCGACATGTTGAAATGGTCGAAAGAGATTCCGACCTGGGAGGAGTGCTGGCAGCGCTGCCAGGAGAAGTACCGGAAAAATCCCGGGTACCTCAAGGCCTCCACCGGACTTGACGGGATCGATTGCAAGATCAACGGCGCATACGTCCTCATGGGCCTGCTCTACGGCAAGGGCGATCCCGAGCGGACGATGGCAATCGCCTGCCGCTGTGGCCTCGACTCTGACTGCAACCCATCGAGTGCCGGCGGCGTCATTTTCACCACCCTTGGCTTCTCGAAACTGCCGGACCGTTTTACCAAGGAACTCAATGAGAAGAATTTTTTCAGCCACACCGCCTACAACATGCCAGGACTGTTAGATGTCTGTGAAAGACTGGCGCGCCAGGCGATCGTGAGTGAGGGCGGACGTGTCGAGAAAGACGGGCAGGGTGGGGAGGTTTTCATCATCCCCGTGAAGCCCGAGAAGCCGGGCAAGCTGGAGCTAAGTTGGGCACCAGGCCCCATCGCGGAGAGCAAGTTCACCGAGTCCGAGATGAACCAAATTACCATTCCAGGATCTGCCGTGGCGTTGAAGAAAGACGTCCATAAGCTGGCACCCGGCTGGACCATTGCCAACTGCGGCATCGAGATGGAACCCGGCCTCCGCGACGGGGAGTTGGGGCGCAAGAATGTTCTCATCACCCATCCGCTCGATAAAGTCACCGCCTGCGTTCTCAGCCGCATGGCAGACATCCCCGCCGGGAAGAAGACCACGCTCAAACTGACAGTCGGCCATCACCCGGGAGGCGACTGGGACCTGGTGGTCAGAGCTGACGCCAGGGAACTCCTGCATAAGACGATTGGGGAGACCACCGCGACCAACGGTTGGCTTGACGTGTCAGTGGATCTCTCCAAGCACCAGGGCAAGAGCATCCTTCTGGAGCTCTACAATCAACCTGTCGGAAACTGGTGTTGGGAGGGGGGATACTGGGCCGGCATCTCCATTGAAACTGAGAAATAGAATCTCAATAACAAATCACAAACAATAGATCACAAGATGAAGATAAACAAAAGTAACTGCGTCTGGATTGGCGTATGGATCACGCTTCTGGCGGTGAATGCGCGGGCGGCGGAGCCAACACAATACCGCCGTCTGTCGGTGAGCGATTACCGCGACAGAATGAAGGCGGGCTGGATCGGCCAGATCGCCGGTGTCAGTTGGGGTGCGCCCACTGAGTTCAAGTACCGCAGCTGCACCATTCCCGAAGATAGGATGCCGAGGTGGCAGCCCGGCATGATCAATGACGCCTTTGATCAGGACGACCTTTACGTCGAGATGACCTTTCTCCGCACCATGGAGCAATACGGCCTGAACTGCTCTATCCGACAGGCCGGCATCGACTTTGCCAACAGCCGTTATGACCTGGCGTGTGCCAACAACGTCGGCCGCGAGAACATGCGCAAGGATGGCATCGCCCCGCCCGATTCCGGTCACCCGAATTTCAACAGATGCTCGACTGACATTGATTACCAGATCGAGTCCGATTTCTCCGGCCTCATTGCTCCGGGCATGCCCAACGTCCCCATCACCATGGGCGAGAAGTTCGGCCGTATCATGAACTACGGCGATGGCATCTACGCCGGCCAGTTTATGGGTGCGATGTACACCGAGGCCTTCTTCGAGAAGGATGTCGTCAAGATCATTGAGGCCGGACTCAAGGCCATCCCCGCCGACAGCCAGTATGCCGAGATGGTCCGCGACATGTTGAAGTGGTCGAAGGAGTGTCCGACCTGGCTGGCGTGTTGGCAGCGTTGCGAGGATAAGTACCGGAAGGGCCGCGAGTACAACAAGGCCCCCACGGCACTTGACGGGGTCGAGTGCAAGATCAACGGCGCCTATGTCCTCATGGGCCTGCTCTACGGCAAGGGCGACCTTGACCAGACGATGAAAATCGCCTGCCAATGCGGTGAGGACTCCGACTGCAACCCCTCGAGCGCAGGTGGCGTCCTGTTCACCACTCTCGGATTCTCGAAACTCCCCGAGCGCTTCACCAAGGAACTCAATGAAAAGACCATTTTCAGCTTCACCGCCTACAACGTGCCGGGGTTGTTGGATGTGTGCGAGAAGCTGGCGCGCCAGGCGATCGTGAAAGAGGGCGGCAAGATTGAGAAAGTCAAGGGCGAGGAGTTTTTCCTCATCCCGGTCAAAGCCCCCAAGCCCAGCAGGCTGGAGTTGGCCTGGGCTCCGGGTCCCATCGCCGGGAGCAAGTTCACCGAAGCCGAAATGGCTCAGATCACCATTCCCGGATCCGCCAAAGGGATGAAAGCAGCCCTCGATAAAGTGGCACCCGGCTGGTCGATCGCGAATTGTAATAGCTATATGGATCCCGGTCTGCGCCCCGAGGAACAGGGACGCAAGAATGTGCTCGCCACCTACCCGAAGGCCCTGGATACCCCGTGCGTGCTCAGCCGCAAGGTCGACATCCCGGCCGGCAAGACGACGACGCTCAAGCTCTCCGTCGGCCATCACCCGCTGGGCGATTGGGCTCTGGTGGTCAAGGCCGACGGCAAGGAACTGCTCCGCAAGCCGGTTGGCAAAACCACCGCGACCAATGGCTGGCTCGATGTATCCGTGGATCTCTCCGAGTACCAGGGCAAGAGCATCGTTCTGGAACTTCTCAACCAGCCCACCGACTGGAACTTCGAGAATGGATACTGGGAGAAGATTTTGATTGAAAGCAAGTGATAGAAGTTAACAAACAATATAATAGATATATATGAAAAACATAATGACAGGAGCTGTGCTGGGGATTTTCTGCGGCAGTATGATGCTCATGGCCGACGAGGCGTCGGACAAGGCGGAGAAGTTGGAGAGGTCTGGCCCGGGCATGGTGCTCGGAGAGCCGCTTTGGCGGTCCGTGGCGAGTGACAATGAGCCGGTTCTCTTTATCCAGGAGGAAGGCAAGCCGTTGGCCACCGGCAAACTGCTGTTCATTCCCAGCGAGAAATTCCGGATCACCCATCCGGATCTGAAGATGCAATATGAGGAGGGCAAGGATTACACCTGGAAACCGGGCACCAATATCATCGAGTTGACGCCTAACTCGCGGATCCCGTTCAAGACGCACGCGCAAATGATGCCGCCGAAGGACAGCCCTAACATGTTTGCCACGGTCCTGCATTCCGAGGGCCGGTTCTTCCATGATCTGCAGGTGCAGGTTTCCTACTGGCATAAGACCGACCTCTGGAAAGAGCCGTACAAGCAACAGCCCGAACGGCTCACGCGCGTGCTGGCCAAACTCAGGGCCAAGCAGCCGATCAAGCTCGTGGCCCTTGGCGACAGCATCACCCAGGGATTCAATGCTTCAGGATTTGAACCCGCCCTGGCAGAACCCTATCAGCCATGTTATCCACAGTTGGTCGCCAACACGCTCCAGAAACGATTCGGATCGAAGGTGACCTTGGTCAACTTCGGTGCCGCCGGCGCGGAAGCCGGGTGGGGGATTGAGATGGTTCCCAAGGTGACGGCGGAGAAACCGGATTTGGTTTTCCTCGCCTTCGGCATGAATGACGGCGGCAGCTACGACAAGAAGATGACTAAAATGCGCGATGATGTCATTGCCGCCAATCCTGGTGCCGACATCGTGATGGTCTCCCCCATGACGATGAATCCGCTCTTTGCCGGTGCCGAGGGCTTTGTCTGGAAAGCCAAGTTCCTGGGCGAGTTGGTGAAACAGAATATGGCGTTGGCCGATGTGACGACGCCTTGGATCGAAATCCTCAAGAAGAAGAACTTCTCGGATATCAGCGGCAACAACGTCAACCATCCCAACGATTTCGGGCACCGGCTCTATGCCCATGTCATCCTGGAGTTGCTTCCTGTGACACCAGTCACGGCGAAGTAAGGGAAATATACCCGTTGAAATGTAATGACCATGAAACGTGAGCGGATCCTGATTGCGGCACTGATGGGACTGTTCACGGCGAACGTGACGCACGCCGGGGACTCGTTGGCGCAGGATTTCGCCGCGCCCCCGGCGTCGGCACGTCCGTGGGTCTATGCGTTCATCGTGGATGGCAACCTCTCGAAGGAAGGGATCACCGCCGACCTGGAAGCGATGAAGCGTGCCGGCATCGGCGGCCTGCTGGTTTTCGACGGAACCCAGCAGATGCCGCCTGGTCCGGCACGGTTCATGAGCCCGTTGTGGCTGGAGTTGTTCAAGCACCTTGTTGCGGAAGCCAAGCGGCTGGGCTTGGAGGTGAGCATCAACAATGATGCGGGTTGGGCCGGCAGCGGCGGCCCCTGGAATACGCCGGAGAATAACTGTCAGCGCGTGGTATCTACCGCCATGCAGGTCACCGGACCCAAGCAGCTCGATGCGCCCGTTCAGCGGCCATTCATGAACTTGGATTACTACCGCGACATCGCCCTGCTGGCGTTTCCCACGCCCAAGGGCGATGAGGAAGGCAAGGGCTATCGCATCGAGCATTACGGTTCCACCAAGAGCTTCGGCGGGCTGGAAGACTATAACGATTCGGTCGGCCAGCCCCGGCGGGTGCTGACCCATCCCAACTGGCCGGTGATCGATCCCGCATTGTGCGTAGCACGCGACAAGATCGTGGATCTAACAGGCAAGCTCGATGCCAAAGGCAACCTGCAGTGGGATGTGCCGCCGGGCAACTGGACGATCCTGCGCTTTGGTCACACGCCGACTGGCGTGAAAAACCGTCCCACCACTCCCGAGGGCGAGGGGTTGGAGTGCGACAAGCTGAGCAAGGCCGCCATTGACGCGCACTTCGCCGGGTTTCTCCAGAAGCTGATCGACGCGGTAGGCCCGGAGGCTGGCAAAACCTTCGGTGCCACCCATATTGATAGTTGGGAAGTGGGCACGCAGAACTGGACGCCGCTGATGCGCCAGGAATTCCAGAAGCGCTGTGGCTACGACCTGCTAGAATATCTGCCGGTCCTCACCGGGCGGGTGGTGGGCAGCCTCGAAGTGTCCGAACGTTTCCTCTGGGATTTCCGCGAGGTCATCGCCCAATTGATGAAGGAGAATTATGCCGGGCGCTTGCGCGAGTTGGCCCACCAGCATGGGATGCAACTGAGCATCGAAGCCTACAATGGTATCTGCGATGAGTATCGCTATGCGGGCCAGGCGGACATGCCGATGGGAGAGTTCTGGATGCACAATGCCGCGTTCGGGCCCGAATGGGTGCCGCGCATGGCCTCGGCGGCCCATACCTACGGCAAGAATATCGTGCCGGCCGAATCGTTTACCAGCGGCGATGACCGGTGGACGTTTCACCCGGCCACCTTCAAGATCGCCGCCGACTGGGCATTTAGCGAGGGCATCAACCGTCTGGTCTTCCACCGCTTTGTCATGCAGCAGTGGACCGACCGCGCGCCGGGCGTGACGTTCGGCGTCATCGGCTCGCATTTCGACCGCACCCAGACCTGGTGGGACATGTCCCGCGCGTGGAATGAATATCTAACACGCACCCAGTTCCTGCTCCAGCAGGGCGTATTCGTGGCCGATATCTGTTTTCTCGCGCCCGAAGGCTCGCCGACGCAGATCGACTATCCGATACCCTCAACCCAGCGGGGCGGCGAATGGCCGGACCGTCCCGGTTATAATTTCGACGGTTGTGCGGCGGAAGTCTTGTTCAAGCGCATGACAGTCAGGAACGGGATGCTCGCCTTGCCGGAGGGCGGGCAGTATCGCCTGTTGGTGTTGCCTTCCTACAATGCCGGCAACCAACCGATATCGATTTACGGCGGCTTCGACGGCGGCCAGTACGGCGGTTCCATCTTCCAGCGCCCAGTTCCCGCCTTTGAAACCATGACCCCGGCGTTGCTGCAACGCATCAAGGAATTGGTCAAGGATGGTGCCACGGTGCTCGGCACGCGACCGCTGAAGTCCCCCAGCCTGATAGACTATCCGCAATGCGATGCGGAGGTCCAGCGGCTTGCCGACGAGCTATGGGGGAAGGACGCCGGAGTGTCTGGGACTGGCGAGCACGCGTTCGGCAAGGGCTTCGTGGTCTGGGGCAGCACCCCGGAGAAAATCTTCGCCGCCATGAACGTGCCGCCCGATTTCGATATGGAGCCACAGCTCAAAGGCCGGGTCAGGTTTGCCCATAGGCGCACCGCAGATGGTGCCGATATCTATTTTGTCGCCAACAAGATGAATGATCCTGTGACCGGAGCCTGCCTGTTCCGCGCGGGCGGCAAGTACCCGGAGTTGTGGCGTCCAGAAACAGGGCGGATCGAACGCACGGTGACATACAGCGAGAGCAACGGTTGTGTGCGCGTGCCCTTACGGCTGGAACCGACCGAGTCGGTCTTCGTGGTGTTCAGGGAGAGAACCCAGACAGCAGAGACCAGGAACCAGAGTGAAGAGATTCACAAGGAGTTGAAGGCCGTGCAGGAGATCGCTGGGCCGTGGGAACTGCGCTTTCCGCCCAAGTGGGGTGCTCCGGAAAAGGTGACGATGGACAAACTGATATCGTGGAGTGATCACGCCGACGCCGGGGTCAAGTATTTCTCAGGCACGGCAGTTTACTCGAAAACACTTCATCTTCCGGCGAACCTGATAGGGAACGGCAAGCCCCTGTATCTGGATCTTGGCAACGTGGCGGTGATCGCCGAAGTCAAGCTGAACGGCAAGGACCTTGGCATTCTGTGGAAACGGCCGTTCCGCGTGGATGTGTCTGCGGCAGCAAAAGCCGGCGACAACGCGCTCGAAGTGAAAGTCGTCAACCTCTGGCCGAACCGTCTGATCAGGGATTCCGGCCTGCCGGAGAATGAACGCCTCACCTGGACCACCTGGAACCCCTATAAACCAACCGATCCGCTGCTGCCATCCGGCTTGCTCGGACCCGTACAATTGATGACAATTGAAGAGTAACCACAATGAAACGAATGACAATGACCATGATTACGCAAATGAGAACGGGACTGATGTGTGCCATGCTGATGGCAGGAGCGACTGTTGGCTGGGCAGAGGCGGCAACGGCCGATGACCCCACGGGAATCATCAAGAAGCCCATTCCGGACAAGACCGTGGTGTTCACCTTTGACGACGGCTGTCTTAGCGGGGCGACGATCGCGGCCCCCATCCTGAAGAAGCACGGATTCGGCGGCACGTTCTATGTTTCGGACGCATACGGGTTCCGCGAGCGCAAGGACTGGTACATGACGTGGCGGCAGATCAAGGGCATGGCCGACGATGGCTTCGAGATCGGCAACCATACCAGGGGACACGGGATGTTATCGTTGACCGATGAAGGCGGTCTCCAGGCCTATATATGGACCCTGGAAGACGAGGCGATCGCCAACCGGATTCCCAAGCCGACAACGCTCGCCTGGCCGTTCTATATTATCAACACGAAATTCTATCCGCTCTTAACCAGTTGGGGATATATTTTCGGACTCGGCGGCTATGGCCGTGTCTATCGGCCCGCCGTGGACCACCCGCTTGACATCCCCTCGTTTGCCGTTGGCGGCGTGGGAATGACCATGGAGGGCTTCATCAGTGCCGTCCAGCAGGCCACTGCCGGCAGGGTGGTGGTGCTCACTTTCCATGGCACGCCGGGCAAGTACGAGGTGACGCGAGAGGCGGCTGACGATTTCGTGCTCAACCAGCTCAATTTCGGCAGCTCATCCCTGACGCTGATTTCGAAAGGCACGCTGGTATTTGCCAAGAGCCAAGCGCATGGCGCCTTGCCGTACATGAACAGCCAGAATCGCGCGGAGGTCACCCTCAAGGCGCCGCTCAGGCTCGATGCCGATTTCACCATCGACGGGCTCGAAACCGATGACACGCGCGTCTTCCTGCCCGGCGTCATCTCCGGCACCGGCGCCCTGATCAAGAACGGCCCGCACACGGTCTACCTAACCAACGCGGCCAACACCTACAGTGGCGGCACCATCATCAATGACGGCTGTCTGTCCATGCACGACCAGGGGTTGGGGACGGGTCCTGTAACGATGAACAAGAGCGGGACCATCAGTTTCGACGGCCCCCCGGTGACAAACGCGCTCACCTCTAACGGTGGATGCATTTCCGGCGGCAGCAATGCCCACTGGAACGGGCCCGTGAAGTTGAGTGGGAATACCAAAGTCCACGCTCATGATTCCCTGGAATTCAATAACAAGGAAGGCGGAATCAGCGGGCCGGGTGGCCTCACACAGACCGGGCATCCTGTCGACCACGGGATCAGAAGCGGGGCGATCAAACTTCTCGGGCGCAATACGTACACCGGCCCCACCAAGGTTGAGATGGGACTTCTGGAAGTCATGTCGTCGCTCTACAACAATGAGCCCGTGCGCTGGACCCCGGTGAATATCACCGTCAACGGGGCGGCGGGCGACCTGCGGTTGCATGTCGGCGGTGCCGGCGAATTCACCAGCGCGCAGGCCGCAACCATGCTCAAGAACATCTCCACCGGCGTCAACCAGAACGGTCTGATGGCCGGTGCCACCTTCGGCCTGGATACGACCAACGCCACGACGGCTCAGGAACTTTCCATCAATATCGCGGACTCCCAAGGTCCTGGCGGCGGCAGCGTGACGATCAAGAAATGCGGCGCGGGAACGCTCAAGCTCGCAGGCACCAACACCTACACCGGCCAGACCATCATCACTGGCGGCACCCTGAGCATCGATTCGTTCAACAGCGTGGCGAAACGCAAGGCCAGCAGCAGTCTGGGCGCGCCGAAAACCGATGCCGATGCCGAGATCATGATCAGTGGCGGCAGCACCCTGAT
>CAIQXC010000591.1 GCA_903875675.1 Akkermansiaceae bacterium | reverse complement strand
CGATCTAACGCCCACGCAACTGGCGAGGGCGACCGCCACCTTTGAAGACGGCATCTTTCCGCTGCTCACGCCGCTGGCTGTCGATGCGCAGAGCCCGGTGCCGGCCATTCCGGGTCTGCACATCATTGTTGCGTGCAGCCTGCTCGATCCAGAAACCCAGAGCGCCCGCCACGCCCTGATTCCGGTGCCCGACACGCTGGGCCGGCGGGTGCCGATTTCCAGCGTGGGCAGCGAGCACGCGTTCATGCTCATCGAAGATCTTGTGGCCATGCAGTCGGGTCGCTTCTTTCCGGGCGAAATCGTCACCTCCACCACCGCCTTCCGAGTCACCCGCAATGGAGATATAGCCGTCCACGAGGAGGACGCCATCGACCTTGCCGGGGAGATGGAGGACGTCCTGAGCGCCCGGCGCTTTGCCGATACCGTGCGCCTGGAACTGCGCCTCGACGCGCCGCCAGAACTCGCCCGGCTGATCCAATCCATCGCCGCCGCCAGCCCGCAGGAAATCTATCCCTGCGACGGCCCGCCCGGCCTAGCCTCCCTCATGGAGCTGGCACTGCTGGCCGGCTTCGACCACCTGCGCGATGCCGATTGGCCCCCACAAAACCCGCCCTCCATCGTCCCCGGTGCCTCAATGTTTGAATCTATCGCCGCTGCGGATCTGCTCCTCCACCACCCGTACGAATCGTTTGAGCCGATCCTGCGGCTCATCGAGGAAGCTGCCGCCGACCCGGATGTGATCGCCATCAAGCAGGTGCTCTACCGCACCGCCCGCCAATCCCGCATCATCGATGCGCTTATCAAGGCCGCCGAAAATGGCAAGCACGTCACGGTCATTGTCGAACTCAAGGCCCGCTTCGACGAGGCCCGCAACCTCCACCGAGCCGACGAACTCCAGCGCGCCGGCGCCCAAATCGTCTATGGCGTCAAAAATCTGAAAACCCACGCCAAAATCTGCCTCGTCGTTCGGCGGGAAAGCGGCCACCTGCGCCGCTACGTTCACCTCGCCACCGGCAACTACAACGAATCCACCGCCAAACTTTACACCGATTTCTCCTATCTAACGTGCAAGCCTGAGTTTGGCACCGATGCGAGCTTGTTTTTCAACGCGGTGACCGGCCGTTCGAAGTTGCTGCGCTTCCAGCGGCTGGTACCCGCGCCCACGGCGATGAAGCCACTTCTGTTAGATTTGATCGCAGGCGAGACTGAGCGTGCCAAACAAGGCCTGCCGGCACGCATCGTTGCCAAGATGAATTCGCTGCAGGACCCGGAGCTCATCAACGCTCTCTACAAAGCCTCGCAGGCCGGGGTGCGGATCCGCCTCAACGTGCGCGGCATTTGTTGTCTGAAGCCCGGCGACCCCAAGTACTCGATGAACATTGAAGTGGTCTCCATCATCGACCGTTTCCTCGAACACGCCCGTGTGTTTCTTTTCCATCAAGGCGGCGACACCGAGATTTATCTGGCATCGGCCGACTGGATGACGCGCAACCTCGACAAGCGAATCGAACTGATGATCCCCATTGAGGAACCCGCGCTCAAACGCCGCCTGATGCGAGTCCTCGAAGCGTTCTTCCAAGACAACACCCAAGCCTATCGCCTGCTCCCCGACGGATCGTCCCAGCGCCTCATCCGCAGCAAAGGCCGCAAATCGTGCCGCGTTCAGGATCAGTTCTATCAGCAAGCCAGAAAAGCCGCGAAGGCCCGGGAACATGAGCGCTCAATGACATTTGAGCCCCACGTTCCCGCCGAGGAGTAGCCGCTTCACGCGCCGCAAAAACCTGTCTGTCGCACTGTAGCGGCGTGTCTATGACCGCCGATGCAGATGAAGGGCCAATGAACCAGCGTTTCCGTCAAGTATCATCTCATGAGCATCGGCGGCTATAGACACGCCGCTACAATCCTTCTCAGATGCATTGCAGCAGTGATGATTGGGCGGATGATCAGACTTCCGCGAGCATCGCGGTGGCCGCTGCGGGACGTTGGCTGTCCTTCTTGCGGAGAGCATTGCGCATTTTTACCAGCGCCGAGTTTTGCAATTGGCGGATGCGTTCACGGGTCACCCCGAATTGCCGACCCACTTCTTCCAGAGTCAACGGCGTGCATCCGGTCAAACCAAAGCGCACGTCAATGATGCGACGCTCGCGCTCGTCGAGAATGTCTAGCAAGCCGTCGAGTTCGCCGAACATGTTTTTGTCAGCCAGTGTGTCGTGGGGGTTGATGGCCCGCTCGTCGCCAATCACTTCGCCGTACTCCGTCGCCTCGCCATCATTGATAGGCGAATCCAGCGAAGTCGGGCTTTGCGACGCCTGGCGCAGCATTGCCAGCTTGCGCCGTGGCAGACCGACCTCTTCGGCCAACTCCTCATCGGTGGGTTCGCGCCCCAAGGCCTCGGCAAGGATGACGGCAATGCGCCGCATCTTGGCGATTTTATCCACCATGTGGACGGGCAGCCGGATGGTCTTTGATTGGTTGGCCAGAGCCCGCTTGATCGATTGCTTGATCCACCAGGCGGCGTAGGTTGAGAGTTTGCCGCCCTTGGACGGATCAAAGCGTTCCACAGCCTTCATCAGCCCGATGTTGCCCTCGGAAATCAAATCCGTCACAGGCAAGCCATAACTGGCATAGTCTTGGGCAATTTTGACGACTAAGCGAAGATTGGCGCGGATCATCTGGGCGCGTGCCTCAAGGTCGCCCTGCTTGATGCGCAAGGCCAAGGTTACCTCCTCCTCCACCGTGAGCAACGGGGTTTTGGAGATTTCACGCAAATAGATTTTGAGACTGCCGTCGGATTCGTGTGACATAGGATTGGGGGGTAGAGGTGATTGAGAGGGTTGGCTTCGTCCGTTGGGTATGACGCAGAGATTGTGAAAATATTCTGTTTTTTTCGCCGCCATGCATCCTGCGTGAGCGGGGTCGCGGCGGAACAATACGGAAATAATATTAGTTATTGAAAAATTACCAGCAAAATTTTCAGAAATTTGCAAAAAGCAGATTTCGTGCCATTTTTCCGGGAATAATCGAAATTTTCGCAACGAAGAAATTCTCTGGGATAGTGAGCACACTGGGTTGGACAAGGGGGGTGAGTGTTGGCAGAGTGGGTGGGTGTTGGACTATATTTATCCGTTGATTCGAGCCGGGTTATTTCGCTTAGATCCAGAGGTGGCGCATCATTTGAGTTTGAGTGCGCTGCGGCTTGGGGAGCGGGCGGGTTTGCTGAAGCTGGCGTTCTCTGGAGCCGGACTGGATGAGCCGGTGGAGGTGCTAGGTCTACGTTTTAGCAACCGCATTGGGCTGGCGGCGGGGATGGACAAGGATGGGGATACGATTGACGGGCTTGGGCGGCTGGGATTTGGCAGCATTGAGATAGGGACCTTCACGCCGCGGGCCCAAGCGGGCAATCCCAAGCCACGATTGTTTCGGCTCATTGAGCAGGAAGCCATCATCAATCGGATGGGTTTCAACAACGGGGGTATAGCCGCCGGGGTGGCCAACGCGCGGCGAGCTAGGACATTTCGCGGGGTGCTGGGCTTTAACATTGGCAAGAACAAGGACACACCCAACGAAGAGGCGGCGGCCGACTACCTGGAGTGCCTGCGCCAAGCGTACCCGATGGCGGATTACATTGCGGTGAACCTATCATCGCCGAACACGCCCGGGCTGCGCGATCTGCAGGGGCCGGAAACCTGCGCCCGCCTCTTAGAGACACTCCAGCGCGAGCAGACGCGCCTCGCTGGCGAGCATGGCAAGCGGGTGCCGTTGCTTTTCAAGGTGGCACCGGACCTCGACGACGGGCATATTCGCGACCTCTCAGCAGTATTTCTGGCAGGTGGACTGGACGGCTTGATCGCCACCAACACCACCCTCGACCGGGATTTGGTGGCCAGCCATCCGCACGCCGCAGAAGCCGGCGGGCTGTCCGGACGACCGGAATTCGCCAAAAGCACGGCTGTGCTACAAGCGTTCGCCAGCCATCTGGGCGGCCGCATCCCCATCATCGGGGTGGGCGGCATCTCCTCGCTGGAAGATGCCCAGGCAAAACTGAGGGCCGGTGCCAGCTTGGTGCAAGTTTATACCGCTTTCATCTATCAGGGACCCAGGCTCATTCGCCAACTCGCCCGCGGTTTGGCCTAAATCGGCTCGACATGGTTGCCTAGCCGCGCTCCCATAATGCTTCGCCCGCCATGCTCACCCACCTATATGACCTTGCCGACGAACTCAATCGCATAGCCCCGTGGATCTGGATGAGCGAAGACCAGCACATCGGCCTGCGTCATCCTGCAACTGGCGAACTCGCCCACATGAGCCTCATGGGTGCCATCGACGCGCCCCACGCGCTGGCCCTCTACCTGGATGAAGAAGCCGTTCAGCGATATTTGCTCATGCAATCCGAAGACCCCTTCGATCCCTTGCTTCCAGTACCGGATGCGGCCTGCCTGATGCTGGAGGCCCGCCACCTGCAAGTGGCCTTTGATTGCCGCAGCCAACTCGCCCGTCACGAACTGGCCACCATCAAACAACTCGGCCGAAAATACCGCGGCGACAACTGGCCTGCCATGCGCAGCTTCCGGCCCGGCTACGCCCCGGGTCCGCTGAATGATGCTGAGATCCTCTGGCTCACCCACGCCATCGAGCAATTGCTTATCGTCTCACCCAGCCTCGAGGCCAATCCCTGCGCTTGCTTTCGCCTCGACACGTCTTGCGACGCCGTCGACACCCTCACCCGTGAGTGCATCGACGGCGTCTGGCAAAATTCCTGGACCCCATTCGACACGGAACCTTTCGTGTTTCCCATGCCCCCCGGCGACCGCGCACTGATCGCAAAAATCGCCACCCATGAGCGACTCACCGACGTCGAGTGCTTGTTCCAACTCATGCCCAATCCCGTCGGAACCAATCCCTCAGCGATGATTTTCCCCTATCTGGTCATCAGCGCCGACGTCGCCACGGGCATGATTATCGGCGTTGAGCTGCTGTCGGTGGAAAAACAATCCCACCGCTCGCTCATCGACTCGATTCCTAACATTTTCATGCGTCAATGGGACAAGGCAGGCATCCGGCCCGCATCCCTGCGGGTTTCGACCATCACCACCTACTCGGTGCTGGAGATTCCCGCGGTTGCTCTCAACACCCCGCTGCGCCACCATGCCCGTTTACCCGCCATCGAACGTCTCCTCAGGGAAATGCCGTTCTAACCTCCCGCCAGCGAAAATCCGGACAATCCCCTTGGCACAGCGGCTTGCCTGGCTAAGCTGCTGACCGAGGTGCAGCCCCCTCCCCTCAACCATGCCCATGCAACCCCACCTGATTTCAAGCTTCGCCACCTGCTTGCTGGCAAGCTCGCTGTGTGCCCTCGAACTTCCCAATCCCCTAGCCGGTGCCGACGGCCAAGTGGCGACCACGCCGGATGCCTGGCAAAAATCCGTGCGTCCGCAGACCTTGCAGATTTTCCGCGAGCAGGTGTACGGGGTGAGACCGGTGGCAAAGCCCGCAGGCTTCCAAGCCAAAGTGCTGCGTGAGGACCCACAGGCGCTGGAGGGCTTGGCCACCCTCAAAGAGATCGAAATCACTTTCACAGGACCTAACGGATCCGCCAAGATCCATCCGGTGTTGCTCATTCCCAACGCCGCGAAAGCCCCTGCGGCCACCTTCCTGCTGTTCGGGTTCGTCAAGCCCGACCCACTGGAGAAAAGCAACATCAGCGGCGGCTGGCCCGTCAGGGAAATCCTGACCCGCGGCTATGCAACGGTGGCATTCTGCGTGTCAGAAGTGGACCCGGACCGCGCCGATGGCTTTGCCGGAGGCGTCCGCGCCATCTTTGGCAACTCACCCCGCCCCGCCAATGCCTGGGGGGCTCTCTCCGCTTGGGGCTGGGGTGCCAGCCGCATCATGGACTATCTGGAAACCGATCCAGCCATCAATGCCAAACGCGTGGCCGTCATCGGTCACTCGCGCTGCGGCAAGGCCGCCCTGTGGTGCGGCGCGGAAGACACCCGCTTCACATACGTCATCTCCAATAACTCAGGCTGCTCCGGTGCCGCTCTGGCCCGCGGCAAAATGGGTGAAAAAATCTCGGATATCACCTCCCATTTCCCCTACTGGTTTTGCGAAAATTACCGCCAATTCAGCAACCACGAGGAACGCCTGCCAATCGACCAGCACCAACTGCTCGGCCTGATTGCCCCGCGTCTGCTCTATGTTGCCAGCGCCACCCAAGACGACTGGGCGGATGGCAAGAGCGAGTTCGAGTCCTGCGTCCGTGCCAGCCCGGTGTACGCGCTCTTCGGCAAACCCGGCATTGAAGCCACCTCCCTGCCGCCCCCCGACCAAGCGCTGCTGGGCGGGACCATCGCCTATCACATGCGCAGCGGCAAACATGACCTGGCAGTCAGCGATTGGCAGCATTACATGGACTTTGCGGACAAGCATTGGAAACCCTGATTGACTCACTGCCACATCCCACTAACATCTAACGCCAATGCCATCCATCCCGCTAGAAGACACCGTCGCCGACGTCGTCGCAAAGGCCATGCGCGGCCTCCAGCTCGACGACTCACAAGTGGCCGCCGCCGCCGACGTGACGCCCTCCGCCGTCGCCAGTTTGCGGGACGGCCTCTATCATGATGCCACGGCGCGGGCCGTGGCGCCTGTGCTTCACCTTGGTGCCGAAGCGCTTGCGGCGCTTGGCCACCAGTCATGGTACCCGCAACCCGTCTCGCTCGGCGGGTTGGCCTGCTTCAACTCCCCGTACCGGGATATGACCGTCAATAGTTACCTGGTTTTCGACCCCGCCAGCGGCCAGGCCGTGGCGGTGGATACCGGCGCGGACTGCAGCAAAATGTTGGATTATCTAACGCAACACAAACTCTCCCTCAAGCTCATCCTGCTTACCCACACCCACGTCGATCACGTGCTCGATCTAGCGAGCCTCCAGCATCACACCGGCGCAGCGGCCTATGTCGGCGAGGGCGAATCGTTCGCTGGAGCCGAAGCGTTTGCGCCGGGTCGGGTCTTCCACTGCGGCGTGCTGCGCATTTCCACACGTCTCACCCGGGGCCACTCGCGCGGCGGCATCACCTATATCATTGATGGACTAGACCGGCAGCTGGCGCTCGTCGGCGACGCCGTGTTCGCGGCTTCAATGGGCGGCGGCGCGGTTTCCTACGCCGACGCGCTGCGTAGCAATCGCGAGCAAATCCTCACCCTGCCAGCAGCCACCATCCTCTGCCCAGGCCACGGCCCGCTCACCACCGTCGGCGAGGAGATGATCCACAATCCGTTCTTCTCCGTCTAACATCTGAACTCAGGCCTCTACCTCAAAAAATCCACAGGGTCGAGCCAGTTCATTTCCCTGAAATTGCCGTCAAGCTCAGGAGACACTGGCTCGCCTCTTGTCAAGAACCAGGGGGCTTTTCTGAGTTCTGGGGCTGTTGGTCGAGCACGAGAAAGGCGGAGCCGGCACCGTGGGCATCGAGCAGTGTCTGGTCGGCGGGGTTGGCGGGATCGGTGAAGGGGTGGAGGAAGTCGGCCAAGAGCAGCGGACTGACGGCGGCGGCCCACGATGCGCTCCAATCACTCAGATCCGTGAAATTCACGTCGGCGGTGAGATCCTGGCGGCCGGGGTGCTCGTAGATGGCAGAACCTTCGAGGCGTTGTTGGAATAGGTAGGCACGCAGGGTGCCGTTTGGCCGGCGATGGTAGAGGTGGGCGGCGGTGCTGCCGTAGTCGATGGTGAGCAGGCGTCCGGCTTGCCAAGCGGGCAGCCATGAGGTGAGCCACAGGCGGTAGGCGTCGTGGACCTCGATCCATTGGCCGACGGGGTGTGGCTGGCGAAACGATGAGGACGGAGGCAGCGGGGCCGGGGCTAGCAGGCATTCGTGAGGGCACCGGTTCTCATCAAAGGCCACGGCCAGTTCCCGCCAACCGTCTGCGGTAAGTTGGAAGCGCCGCACCGGAAAGGCATCCACTAATTCGTTAGAAAAAATGACGGCGCGGCCGGAGCAAGCGGCGAGGGCGCTGGCCATGGAAGCATGCCAAGTGGCCCGGCGGCCGAGGAGTTTTTGTTGGATGGCGGTGAGGGCGGGTGAGGTTTCCACGAGATGCAGGCGGGTTTTCCAGCGCAATGACCACGGCAATGCCCGCAGCACAGCGGCGGCGAGCGTCCCCTCGCCCGGCCCGATTTCAATGAGATCCCGGCAAGCCGACTCACCCAGCGCCCGGGCCGCCCAAGCAGCGATGGCGCGGGCCGGGGCGCTTGAGAGCATCGGCGCAGTGGTGAAGTCGCCCCGGCGGCCGATGCCGCGAATGGCCTGCGCGTAGTAGCCGTGAAGCGGGTCATGCAGCGCCCTCTGCATGAACTCATCGAAGCGGATCGGAGGGCCGCCCGGGCTCATGCCAGCGGCCTGAAACCGGCAGCCGTCAGAACGCGGCGCTCGGCATTGCGGAAACTCAACCACCTTGAAGCCGGCAGACGGGTCAGCAGGGCCAGCACGGCTTGCAGGATGATGAAGGCCATGAGCCAGGGGAATGCCTTGCTCATGAAGCCGTAGGTGTGCAGGCCGATGCCTAACATGTTAACTCCGAACCAGGAGAAGGCAGTGATGGCGTTGCCGCAGATGGTCATGGCCATCAAGCCGCGTTGGCGGATCATGCCGCCCCAGCGGGCGTGCAGGATCAAGGCGCACCACAAAACGATGAGCAGGGCCCCATTTTCCTTGGGGTCCCAGCCCCAGAAGCGGCCCCACGATTGGTCGGCCCAGATGCCGCCGAGCACGGTTCCGACAAAGCTGAAGAGGGTAGCGAAACACACCACGCCGTACACCATGCTAGTGAGCACGTGAGCCAGCTCGCGGGTCAGTTTGGTGGTGGCCATCCCGAGGATGACATAGACGATGGCGAGCACGCCGGCGAGGAGCATGGCGGAATAGCCGAGGGTGATGACCACGACGTGGGTGGCGAGCCAGAGGTTACTATCGAGCACGGCGACCTGCATTTCGAGGGTATCGCCATTGGAGCCGAGGTTATGGGCGATGAGCAGGGTGACGAAACCCACGACGCCGGCACCGGCAGTGCCGATGCCATAGCGGAACAGGTATTCGAGGACCATGGCAATGATGGTGGCACCCCAGCCGACGACGATGGCCGATGAGTAGAGGTTGGTGACGGGCGGGCGGCTTTGCAGGTACATCCGCGAGAACATGCCGAACGAGTGGACTGCAAACGCCAGCACGAGCAGCAGCAAGGCGGTCTTGCGCAGGCCTCGAGGACACACGAGCCATGAGCTGCAGGCCAGCAGGAAAGCCCCGATATAGAGGACCATGCCTTGTGTGAACGGCTCCACTTGGTTGAAGAGTTGCTCGAAGTGGGTTTTGCCGGTCCATTCCGGATGGGCGATGCTGAACCAGCCGCTGTACTCCTTGGCCACCCGCGAAAACGTCGCTGTGTCCTGGGCTCGGAACGCGTCACTCAGGTCGGCAAAGGCCGCCAGTGAGGCCGGGATGGCTTCCGCCGAGTTGAGACGCATCAAGGTCGCGCCAGTGCTGCGCCAGTCGGCTTCTTTGCCGCCGGCTGGAGGAGCCACGGCGAGGATGTTGGTGGCGTTGGCTTGCTGCTCGTAGCGGGCTGCGGCGCTGCGCAAAAATGCCGTTTGGTCCTTGTCGGGCGGAGTTTGGCTCTGGCTAAGCTTGGTGGCCGCAGCCGTCAACGTCGTAGCGTAGGTTTCAATCTCCTTGCTGAAGTTCTCGGTGCCATCCAAATGAATGCTGAGCTTGAGCTGCTGGTAGAGGAGCAGTGAGCTACGCAGATCGAAAATGGCAACCTCGAACGGGCTGCGCGACTTGGCATTCTTGTCGGCCGCTGCACTGCCTTCCTCGTCGATTTTTTGGAGTTTGGGCTGGAGTTCGGCGAACGTGCAATAGCGTTTGTCCGCCTGCGGCCAGCCGAACATGCCCAGCACTTCCTGGTTGGCAACGTAAAACGTCGGATAGGTGTCGGCCACCAGCGGGTTGAACCACAACTCAGCGAGCCACCGCGAAGCACTCATGCTCTCGCCGCTGGCAAGTTTGAGAGATTGCTTGCGGCCCATGATGAGCAGGGAATTGCGGGCCACGGTGTCCAGCGGCTTGATCCGTCCGCCGGTGAGTACGGGCAGGCGGCTGAAGGTGCTGACGTCAAAGTCATTCGCCTTGGTCTTTTTGGGGAGCCACAGTGAGCCCAGCCAGATGACGGCGACCAGGAGAATCAGATAGGGAATGGAGCGGTTCATGGTGCTTTGGCTGCGTTTGCACGGCGGGCGAAGCCGACGAGGTGATAGGTGAATTGCATCAACAGCCCGAGCGAGACGATGATGCAGGAGATGTAAGGTGCCTGGTAGCTGGGATTGCGCACAACCTGGAGGATGGTGCTGTTATCGGATTGATAACCCGACTGGTAATACGTGTCACCGAGGTAACGAAGCGGGTGATTCATGTGAATTTTCACCTGGCGGTTCTCGTTGTGTTTGGCATCGGCGAGAGTGATGATGCTGGAGAAGCCCTTGGCAATATCAGTGCCGGGATACGTTTCGTGGGTAAAGCTAATGAGCGACAAGCTGTAATCCTTGTAGTAGCGGGCAAAACGAAGTGCCATGCTCCAGTGGCGGCCGTCCACCTCGAAGTCCTGCCCTTGGTCGATTTCCACCGACACCAGCCAAGTTCCCAGCGACTTGCCACCTTTGTTAGAAATGAGTTCCACCACCGCACTCGTCTTGTTGCGTTTGTTCATCTCACTAAACGTCGGCAACGCCTTGATCCCGATCTGGGCACCCGCCCCATTGCTGGCGGCGGGGACGGAGGGACCGTTTTCCTGGCCGACCATTTGCAGGTCTGCATTCGGGTAAAACCCTTTGACGACGACCTTGAATGGCAGTGCCTCATGGCTGGTGCTGCCGCAAGCAGACAACACTTCGCCGGGGATGGCGATCACCCGGTTGGTCGCTCCGCTGGTCTGCTCGGTCACCGCGAGTTCCGTGCGGATGTCGTCATCCGAGTAGTTCTTGGTTTCCCCCTGCCTCAGGTACATGTGGCTCGACACCGAAAATAAGTCGGTCGCCAGACCGCCCGCTAGCATGACGATGAGCCCGAGATGCGTGAGCTGGATGCCGGCCTTG
>CAIQXC010000590.1 GCA_903875675.1 Akkermansiaceae bacterium | reverse complement strand
GGGCGACTACTTCGGCCACTGGCTCGAAATGAGCGAGTATGTGACCAAGCTCCCGCAGATTTTCCACGTCAACTGGTTCCGCAAGAGTGCCGAAGGCAAATTCCTCTGGCCCGGTTACGGCGAAAATATGCGCGTCCTCGAGTGGATCGTCAAACGCTGCAATGGTCAGGCTGCTGCCACCGAAACCCAGGTCGGCGCCAGCCCGTCCTTCGAGGAGTTCAACACAGCCGGTCTGGACGGTTTCACTGCGGAGAAGTTCGCCGAACTCATGGCCTTGGATCCCTCCGAGTGGCAGGCGGAAATCGCCGGCCAGCAAGAGTTCTTCACTTCCCTCGGCGATCACCTGCCTGCCGAACTCGTCCGCCAACGTGAGTTGCTCGCCGCCCGCATGGGCTGAGATGCTTTCACTAGCAAACCTCCCGCGCCTGGCCAAGACTGTTAGTTTTGGCCAGGTCGAAGGTCAGAACTCAGCGTTCGACCTCAAGATAGCCACCGGGTCGAGCCAGTTCAATTCCTTGAAAATTGCCTCAATCTCATGAGCCGCGCAAAAATATCTGTCGCCTTGATAGCGGCGTGTCTATGACCGCCGACGTGCATGAGCCGCCAATGACCCCGCCTAATCGACAAGCGCCAGTTCATTCACAGCGACGCTCACAGAGCGCCGCTACAATATACCTCAGATGCGCTAAGGGCTGGTGACCTTGATGCGCATATATAGCATGCCTTTGGCTCCCACAGGAACACTGAAAGAATGCTGGGGTAGGGTTCCCGTGTCGGGGAGCGCGCTCCAACTGTCGGAAAGCATCGTCTCGCTGCTTTCAACCGAGTAGGTGATGCCATCAACGTCGGCAGGCTGGTTGAAGCGGATCATCAGGCCGTTTTCGCTCCGCTGGGGGCTGGGCAGCAGTCCGGCCCCGCTCAGTTTAGGATCCAAGCCAAGGGCAAATTTGATAAGATTAGGGAGACCGTCCTTGCAGTAATCGTTGAGGTCTGCGCCATCGCCGCTATTATCATAACTGCCGAAATGGAGCATCCGCCAGGACTGCAGGGCCGTGGCCACCCCGGTGCCCGTTAGATTGATATCGAACGGGTTCTTGCTCGCGTCGTTGCTGGCGAGATGAATGGCGGCGATCCGGGCTCCGGTGGCGGTAGGAGTGAAGGTGACCGTGAAAGGGGTGCTGGTGGTGGCTGCCAGAGTGGTGGCCCCAAGCGCACTGACGCTGAACTCGCCGGCGTTGGCACCGGTCTTGCTCACGGCCAACCCGCTGAGGTCGGCAGCACCACTGCTGCGCACCGTGAAGGTGAGAGTGGTCGGCTTGCCGCCTATGTTGGCGCTGCCGCAGTCGATGGCTGCTGCACCACTGGTTAGGTTGGTTCCTAACGGCTGCTCGACGGCAATTTGGGGATCCGCGAAAACGACCAAGCTCGTGGCGACGATGCGAGGACTGCTGCCATTGGATGACGAGTTAATCACGGATCGCGTTTTTGAAACTGGATCTTGGAGCGCCATGGTGGTGGATCCGCCGCCGTCCAAATTGAGCGCATTCCACACCTGGTAGTCGGTTCGGAGCATATCGGCGACCTCGCCGACCGTCATGCCGTTGCTACCGCCGACGCTGTCGATGGTAAAAAGCGTGAGCGTGCGGTTATCGGCGGAGAGCCCGATGGCAGTGCGAGCATTGACGGCGTTGTACCAGGAATTAGCATCCGAGTAGGTGGCGTTGGTGATCAAGCCGGTTGCGACGTTGCCGGTGTATGTGGGGATGGTCTTGGCTCCGTTGGTCACAATCTGTGCCGAACCGCACACGGCATTGTAGAGGGTTACCGGCTCCAGCACGTGCTTTTTATCGGCATTGCCTGCATCGAAATGCACGATCTGCGCGTTGTTCTGCGCATCAATGTTGAGGGCTGGCACGTGGGTCATGATCGCGTAGTCCTGGGTCAGGCTCAGCGAGTTAACGGGGTTGGCAGCGGCCGGGGTTGGACCCTCAAATGAAGAATACACATATCCCCGCGACGCCGCCAGACCGACAACCCATTTCGTCGCGGTTGCCCCAGAGTCGCTGAGCTGGAAAAAATGCGCGTTGATGGCAATCTGTCCGTTTTGGGCCGTCATGTAGTCCAGTGTTTTCGCTGCGGTCACTTCGCGGTTTGTCGCATCGACCGGGTTGTTGCCATTGGATACAAGAAACCGGATGCCCGGCGTCGTCAGGTCGATTTGCATCACATTGATGTGTTCGGCCCTCGGCAAGGTTTCCGTCCTGACTATCTGAGTGACTCCCCGGTACGGATGGCTGACCACCGAGGCGGCGTGCAATGAGCCAGCCGCAGCAACCAGCGCCCCACGAACTATCCAACTGAAACAAAGACTGGTAGGCAAAATTCTCATGGGTTTGGCCGGGGGTAGTTGATTGGGGTTCCTTGAACATCGTGCAGAAGCAACCAGCGACAGCCGATTGCTAGCCACAACAAACCCAACACCAAAATCGTTGGGTTACGGTGCCTGACGCCTGCGCCGGAATCCAGCAAGACCGATCAATCCGGCCAAGCTGAGGGCCAAGGCGCTGGGTTCAGGGACGACGGTGACGCTGAAATTGTCGAAGTTGGTCACTTCGGTAACGGACCCGGACGTTGATGTGTAGAGCCCAAAATAATTGCCGGTGCGGGGGGTCGCGTCGGGCGACAGAACATTGGTACCCGTCGTAAATGTCGAAGTGGCCGAATCTGCGGGTACGGCTATGTCATAAATCGTCGCCGTGATCGATAGCCTGCCCAAACCATCATACATCCCGAGAACGTTGAGCTGATAGGTTTTGGACGCGTTGTAATTCGGCACAAGCGGCTGGTTGGCTTGCGCCGTGTCCGGATAGATGGC
>CAIQXC010000589.1 GCA_903875675.1 Akkermansiaceae bacterium | reverse complement strand
CAACGCCGCCACTCGCTTCGCCAATCATATCGACGGGATTTTCGGCCCTAACAAACGCTACGACGTCGATGGCCACGAGGAGGTCGAACTCGCCCTCGTCAAACTGTTTCGCGCCACCGGCGAGCGCCGCTTCCTCAACCTCGCAAAATTCTTCCTCGATGAGCGCGGCTACGTCCATGGCAGCGAGCACAAATTGTTCGATCCCAAATCCGTCGCCCCGCCAGTCCGCACCGCCGGCAAGCTCACAGCCGACCAACAGCGCGAGTTCTGGCACGCCCAGTTGCGTACCCGAAACGGCCGCATGCAGGATCACAAACCGGTCATCGACCAACACGAGGCCGTCGGCCATGCCGTGCGCGCCGGCTATTTGTACTCCGCCATGACCGATATGCTCCGCTTCATGGAGGCCGCCCCCGGCTATGAGTCGGCTCTGGATGACTTGTGGAGTGATGTGGTCAATCACAAGATGTATCTAACTGGCTCACTGGGAACCGGCCAGTACGATGACGAAGGCTTCGGCGATGCGTATCTTCTGCCTAACGAATCAGCTTATTGCGAATCCTGCGCCGCCATCACCCACATCTTTTGGGAATACAGGATGGCCCTGCTCAAGGGCCAGAGCCAGTACGCCGACCTGATGGAGCTGACTCTCTACAACGGGATGCTGGCAGGCATTTCGATCGCCGGAGATAAGTTTTTCTATCAAAACCCGCTGACCAGTGAGCAGGGTGCCAGTCGCCACCCGTGGATCGGGCTATCCTGCTGCCCGACGAATATGGCACGCATCATCCCGCAGATGGGTGGCTTCGTCTATGGCCAGACAAAAAGCCAGATCTACGTCAACTTGTATGCTGCTGGTGAGGCCAAGCTCCAATTGGAGGATGGCACGCCGCTGAAGCTCACCCAGCACACAGAGTATCCGTGGGACGGACGGGTGAACCTGACCGTATCACCCGGGCAGGCACGCGCCTTCGAACTTTGCCTCCGCATTCCGGGCTGGGCTCTCGGCCACCCGGTCCCTGGCAACCTCTACCAATTCACCAATCCGGGGCTCTCAGCCGTAACCCTCAAGCTCAATAGCCAGCCCATGAGCGCCACTCCGGCTGCCGACGGCTATGTCCATCTGCAACGCACTTGGCAGGACGGGGATGTGCTGACTTTGGATATGCCCATGCCGGTCCAACGCGTCGTAGCCCACGAAAAACTGGCGGCCAACCAACGAAAAGTCGCACTGATGCGCGGTCCGCTGGTGTATTGCATCGAGGCGGCCGATCAACCCGCGGTGGCCATCAACCGCCTGACGTTGTCGGCAGCAGCTGAGTTGCATGCCGAGGCCCGGCCAGGGCTGCTAGGCGGAATCACCGTTCTAACCGGCCAAGCCATGGATGAGAACTCCCACCCCTTCAGCATCACGGCTATCCCCTACTACGCCTGGGCCAACCGCGATAAGGGGGCCATGAGCGTGTGGATCGGGCAGGACACCAAGCATTGAGCCTGCTGCGGCCCATTAAAGGCTAACGAGTTTTCCACTGCGGATGGACTCGGCCTCGGCCTCACAAATCTCCACGGCGCTGGCAGCGTCGCTGGCGGTGACGATGGTGGGGGCTTGATGGGTTTCAATACACTCAATCATATAACTGAGTTCCGCAAGATAGCCGTCGCCGGGTGGTACGGCAATGCTGCGCGCCACTTGGCCCTTTTCAAATAAGCGCAATCCATCGGCACCCCGGTTGCAATTGAAGTCCACCGTCGCATTCTCAAAAATAATGGTGAACGCCATTTCAAAGCCGTGCCCCTCGCCCATCACCCAACCGCCTTCGGCAGACACTGCTGCCCCACCCGTCACTTGATACTGCGCCACCACATGGTCAATGGCCCCGCTGTAATGGCTAAAGCCCTGGGCAAAGACTGCGGTAGGACGGCCAAAGCAATACTGCACGAAATCCGCGTCGTGAATGTGCAAATCGAGGATGGCACCACCGGATTTCGCGCCATCAAAGAAGTGCTCACGACCCCAGGCAGGCGGTTCGGATACCCTCCGGAATCGCGCCGCAAGCACCCGCCCATACCTCTGCTCCGCTATCGCCTGCTTCAGCCATGCGTATTCCGGCCAAAACCGAATACACATCCCCGGCATGAAAAACCCCTTCGCACTGGCAGCCGCTGCCGCTATCTCGCGCGCCGCAACCGCCGTTCGCGCCAACGGCTTTTCACACAACACGTGCTTGCCTGCCTGCAGCGCCGCAATGGCTAGCTTCGGATGCGCCAGCGTCGGCACACATATATCTATCAGATCAATCGAGGGGTCCGCTAACAATTCCGCCAGATCATGAGTCGCCTTCACCTCGCTCATGTCAAAATGCAAACTGTCATCCTCTCCAATATTGCCGCCGGCAGCGGCGAGCATACCATCCACAGGCAAGCGCACCGCATCGCACAGCGCGACGACTCGGGCATTCGGGATGTTTCGATAGGCCTTGAGGTGGGTGAGGCCCATGAACCCGAGTCCAACAACAGCTATATGTGTCATGATTTTGTTAACAGTAAGTTTGTGAGATAGTCGCGGCCTGCGGCAACGTCGGCCCCGCGTGCGGCTCCGGCCTCGCGCTCGAAGCAAAAATACCCCCGATAGTCGAGTTCGGCCATGGTGGCAAAGAATGCGGACCAATCGACTTGGCCCGTGCCGATGGGCACTTCCTCTCCCCAATTGCCGGGCACCTGGGTGACCGTGGCGTCCTTGAGGTGGCACGACTTCACTCGATGGCCGATGCAGCGCAAGGCGGCGATCGGATCCCCGTTGTTATAGAGGAGCATATTGGCCGGATCGAAATTCACCGCCACGTTGGGTTCGGCCAGATGATCAAGAAACCCGACAAGGGCCGCCGCGCTTTCCTGGCCCGTCTCACAGCAGAGCGTCAACCCGTGGTCGGCAAACAAGCGAGCCACCTGGCGCATGCGCCCGAGCAATTTTTCGAATGCCGGATCGCTCGGATCATGGGGGAGAAATCCGGCGTGGGTCATCACGATGGTGAGACCGAGGCGGCGGGCGTTTTGGACGGTGAGTTGAAGATTGGCCCAGTTGGCAGACCAGGTGGCATCGGGCACCAGGCCGCCAGTGCGGCGGATAGTATCCAGCGACGTGTAGTCCTCGCCGACCGTGCGGAACATCCCGGAGACCGCCTCAATGCCCGCATCGGCGAGCACCGCCGGCAACCCGCCCCAGACGGCTGCCTGTTCGCGCAACGGGTCCAGATCGAGTTGCGTCCGCAGGATGCCAAGGTCTTGCAAACGGCTGGCTAAATCCGCCGGATCGCTCGGGCGAAGCGACCAACTGCACACCGCCAAACGGGTCAGGAAACATGAGTAAATCTCGCTGTGTTTCAATGGGTGATATTCTAATTAAATCGTTTATTCTTTGGCAATCCCTAGCAATCCAGCGCCTGCCATTGCATGCCATGGATCGCAATCGCAGCAACCGGTTTTTGATAGGTCCCGCGTCCGCTGGAACGCTACGGTACCCGCCGGTCTGTCGTCAACCGCAAAGAGAATACGATCCTGACATCGGGGCAGGCCAAGCAGAGTCAGAGACGCAAACATCCCCCTCAACCGCGACAATCCAGGGAAGATAGGCATCCTGCCTGTCTTGGACGACGGGCTTCCAGCCTGTCGTTTCAAGCGCATGCCTCTCAAAGGCTTGCATCCAGCCCCTAACCGAACGCCTTGAGAAAACCGACCTCGATCGCCAGTGGCTCGAAGGCATTGGTGTCGAGCGTGCGCCGCAGGGCATCCAGCGCTTCCATGCGTTGCAACAAGCGCGTCTCGCTTTCAACCTCCGCAATGGACAGCAACCTTGGCGCTGTCTCAGGAAAATCCAGCCCGGAGGCACGAGTTTTGAGCCTGAGCAAATCGGCCATCCAGGCCATGAGTACATCAAACAGTCGGCTGCGGGCATCCAGATACTCGGCTTGGGCCGCCGCCTCATGAAACACCTTGCGCTCCTTCAGCCAAGCGCCATCCGTCGCCTCTCGATAGGCCGCAATCTCCTCTTTCTCCGCAGCAGCCGCCGCCGCTTCTGCCGCCTCGCGGCGCTGCACT
>CAIQXC010000588.1 GCA_903875675.1 Akkermansiaceae bacterium | reverse complement strand
GTTCGGGTAGTGGGATGGTCTTCATACGGGGCGAATATATGTGTTCACATATACCAGAGCAACAAAAAAATACGCAAAACCAAGAAATCGTCAGACCTTGAATAAATCTGTCCTGCACCCACCCTATCTCCATCTCGAACTTAACACTTGACTAACTGAATATGGTGGAGTATCAGGCTGTTCGACTACATATTGGTACTATGAACACCATCTCAACCGAAGAACAACGCGTACCCAATGATGTTAGGAAACGCTTGCAAGGGCTGGCACTAATCGGTGCAGTTTACGGCAGTGCTGCACTCGTTTTGAAAGTTTGCTGGCCAGTCTTGCGGGAAAGTCTCCTTTATGTAATAGTCGGTCCGCCATTGCTGGGTGTTGTGTGGCTGACTAGTGGAGTTATTCTCGGTAGGATGGTTCTAAGTAGAACAACAGGCATAAGGCCGTATGGAGCCGGACTAGCCTATTCAGCTTTTCTATTGGCTATGGTATTGGGAATCTTTCTTGTATTATACGCGCGATATCTCAATACTCACATCACTACTTACCATGGTCCATGAATGCCCCATAGCGATCCATAGAGGATTGAGTCAACGTGCTTCCCAGTATCGCGGAGAGGCTCAGCGAACATCAGTCCGAAAAAATGCCGTCAAACGATGCCGTTTTGGCAGTCGAAATTCAGGCCCAACTTACCCCAAGAACAACGTCTGTGTTACCCCATGATTCCATCAAGGAAGTCCCTCTGTGTTTCGCGTGCCGCTCATGTTGACGAACGTTTCAAGAAAGACGCTCACATCTTCGGGACCAGCATCAGCGTATATCTGTAACTTTAGGCGTCCAAACTTTCCCTTCTGCCGATAGTAAACATTCGCGTCACGGGCGAATTGCCACGGCTTACCATTCGGTTCGTAGCCGCACTGCCATTTCGGAACGTAACCGTCCACAGGAGCGATGAAAGCAACTCCAGTTGGAGCCTCTTTCAAATCCCCACCATCAATTGTCAGCGACAAATTCCAGCCGAAGTGTCCAGTTAACTCTGTGCGTGTAGCAGTGAGTACCAGCGCGCCCGATGGCGACACGGTGCAACTATCAAGATCGATGTGAATAGCTCTCCCATCCCAAGGCATTCGAATCTTCTGACTTGCCTTTCGCACATCCAGCAATTGATTGATAGACCGCATGACAAATATGTGCGGTTCCTTTTGACTAGGAGTGAAGAGCTTAGGAGTACCGAAGTAGCTAAATGTATTTTGCTGATTAATATTAACATCATATCCAACCTTCGTGAAGTCCTCCATCGAAAGCGTGGTCCCTCGAACATTTGTAATGCTGAATAAGCCATCCTCACTACTGACAAGGGATTCGCGAGAATCGTCATCAGCTATAGAGTCATCCGCATCCATGCGTCCTGCGCGCTGAATAAGATACCCAATGTGAACTCCCGATACTCCAACCCCCGATTCATCAATGACCTTGCCCCAAAAGTGAATGGGCACATTCGCAGCCTCAATAGAGCATCTAATCTTTTCACTACGCGCCGATTGGAAAGCGGGCAAATGCGTACTAGTCGATTCCGTGTCATGAATGATTCCTGCTGACGCTTGAACATCCGAATGCTGATCGCCTTGACGTCTCATCCACATCATCACAAATGCGGCGAATAGCGCCGTAACGATTAAACCGATAGCTAAGATTGACTTTCGATTGTTCATGGTATAGGTATTCTCATGTCTTCAAGAACCCGCTTCCAGTATAGCCAGCGCTTCTGAATCATTGAGCGGAATTGTGCGCTGTGCCCTTTGTGGGTACTTCCAAAGCTAAATGGTGGGTCACCCACGTTTACATTAAATGCAAACATACCGCATATCGAGTCCTGTCCAGTTGCGAAAGAGTGAGATTCTGCGGCAAAAGAAAATATCTCATAGCGCTTTGTCGGGAAAACGAGTTCCGTTACAGGATCCCTCCAGAACCTCTTATTCAGGTCTGTGAGATTACCAAGATTCATTATGCTGTAGTGATAGCCAATATCAGGCTTGAGCATTTGATTTATCTGCCACTTAAACCCCAATGCCCAGTCCGATGGATTGTAATGGTTGATGTAGCGCACACCCTTTGGCATGTAGGCCTGGTCCAAATAGCTAGGACGATCTTCGGCCTGCCACTCGCCGGGCAGCGACGTTGCGTCATCCTCCCAGTAATATCCGTAAACGTCGGGGGTTTCGGGTCCCCCTCCGAATGGACTTCCTCCAACAGTAAATGGCATCGATGGTGTAGTATTGTCCCAGGCGTGGGAGGAAAGCGCAGCTTGTGCGGAAATATAGGTGTGAACTTTGTTCGCTGGATTCATCTGTCTAAGTGCCTCGCTTGCTACAATATTTCCCATACTGTGAGCGTAAAGACGCACCTTGCTTTTACCATCTTCTTGAAACGTCTCGCTCAATTGTGAAACCAAACTAGCCAGCGGTGCGGCCGAATTCCAAGCTTGCTGTTCGCTGCCATCAAAGTTATCAGTGCTAGGGAACGGCGAAACCCACCAAAATGTCGGCCATCGAAAAGCTCCAAAGCGGCCCTTGTAGCCTTGATGCCAGAGGCGCTTAAAGGCGGTTGCGGCATAGGATTTCTTATCGAAGGGTTCCATATTCCAGCCGTGAATATAGAGAAAATAGTCTTTTTCCTGGCTGGTCGTTGGGGTTGGAAGATTTTGACCAGTCGTCAGCTTTGCAGCGGCTTTAGGCACAATGTTGTAATGCACGCCTTGGTCTGGAACATCTCCAACTGTCCACGTCTCTTACATATCCTCGACTTCCATTAGGTTGAGAAAGACTGGCGGCAACTTGACTAAGATTTCACCGCCCTTGCGAAACTCTAAAATCAACTTTCCTTTTCCACTCCATTTCCCCTCAAAAAGTAGATGCACAACCCTGTCAGCAGGCAAGTCCTCCCATGCCTGGCGAGGCACCTCGCTTCCTTGGGGTGTAGCAACAGCAGTGCAGAGTTCCTCCTCGTATGAACCGTGTATTTGATTGTAGCCAACGTCGTTGTCGGTAAGGTATTTGCGACCACCATCGGCTTCCAACGCCCTAAATAACGTCACTTCCGGATGGCCTTCCGACGATTCTATGCGGGCGTAGAGCTTGATGTTCGCATCATGTGTATTTAGCGCGGATCCAAAGCCACTCAAATCAATCCATACACGGGATACATCCTCCAAGTCACGCCTGCATGTGAGGCCTGGTTCCAGATTGTCTGAAGGATACTCTGATGTGTTTCCTAGCACGTCATCCTCTTCCCATTCGTCGGTATTTAGACCCATGTCTCGGTCATCATTAACCCAGAACGCATAAGGATTCTCTGCGGTGGTGGTGTCCTGCCCATCAAATGTGATCGTCCCATCGCGGTTGGCGTCGACCGCAACAGGCATCGCGATCAGGCTGACAATGTGGACCATGCCTGCTGCGACTATAGGAGGTTCCAGTTCATAGTCAGCGGAGACCGTTCCGCCTTGTGGAATTATCAGTTCAACCGTCGTTGTGTCCTCTTCTACCACAGTATAGGCGGCGGCGGGAATTTGCCAGAAGAAAGTATCCGTGCTGGTTCCCTGCGGTAGCGGAGTCACTGGCATCGGTGCCTTGAGATAGACTTTGAGGAGCTGAAGGAGACTTCCTGAGGGACCTTCCATTTATTCTCCAGACGCAGTTTCAATCCAGTATTTGTGATGACTCTTACAGGAGCGGTGCTCGAACCGTACGGGTTCACGATGTCGTGTGAGATCGCACAGATCGAGAGATTTGGACCATAAACTGGTATGCCGTTTTCACCCAAGGCCGTCCCACCCCAGCCCAAACCTTGTGGACTGCTTTGACGCGATTGACTTGAGAATGCCTTGTACGAGAGATTTTCAAGGATCGCTGAGTGCACAGCAGCGGGGGCGAGCGCGGCGGGGAAAAAGGTGTAGGTATCATTGTTGGACGGGAATTGCCGGTATTGGTACGAAGACGAATAACCGTAATCTCCAATCGGCTGGTTGAAGCGCTGCTCTCCCTTCAACAGCTTGCCCTCATAGACGACAAGGGGATCGGCGGGAGGAACGGATAATGGCGATTTAGGGTCTGAGTGGGCTCTGAATTCGACGCCATCCGGGGCACCGTCGCCATCGGTGTCGGCTAGGTGAGGATCGGTGCCTATGGCGGCCTCTTGGGCGTTGGTCAACTCGTCACCATCGGGATCGGCGTTCGGATCAATCGTGAGAAGCTTCCCTTGGATGAGGGTGTTGTAGAAATACTTGGCGAGCCACAAATCGGAAATACCAGGAATTGTCTCGGAATTGTCTGGATTGGTGCCTAGCCCAAGTTTCTTATTATGAGGCTGCAGCCCTTGATTTTGCAGGGATCCGTATCAAAAGGCACTACAAAGTCGGTGGGGGCTTCAATTTCATTTTCGAATTCATTTCATGGCGAATTTTCTGGCGGGGCAGGCTCGTTTCCAATCGATGCCGAGGCGTTGGTAAACCAGTGCCTGCTCGGCATCCGGGCGGCCCGGCTTGCGCACCTTGATGACCCGCCCATCCGTGAGCGGCAGGTATGTGGTCGCCAGG
>CAIQXC010000587.1 GCA_903875675.1 Akkermansiaceae bacterium | reverse complement strand
TCAACTCCTCCCACACTCGTCAGCATCGTTGGAACCACCACCATCGTGCGCCACTCGGATGCAATCCCCGCGCTGGAGTCTAAACGCGGGAGCAATCGAGGCTGCACCAGCAGCGTGCTAAGCCAGTTCATCAACGCCACTCCCAGCTGACTGGCGCATATCACAAACAACCCAGCTATTGTTACCAAGCGCCAGCCGTGGACATCAAGCATGCGTGCCTGAAGCGTCAAACTGCAGGTGGCTAGCAGCGTCACCAGCCCGACCCCGCTGGCATAATACCCCATGGGAAAGCTGCGAATGGCCCGCTCGATGCGCGTGCGCCAAGGCCACCGGGTCTTGACCATCTGCTCTAACCTGACCTGGCCCTTATCGATCAGATAGAACCCGACATGCGCCGTGCGCGACTCACTGCCTTCCGTTCGGCTGGCGTCGGTGGCGAGTTCCACAGCCAGTTGTGCGACCTCCGCTTCCGCAAGCTCGCTGTGCCGCGCTATGGCTTCCACCGCATGGCGATAGCGGTCGCGTGTTGGAAAATCCATTTTCGAATAGCAACCGGCTGGGTCAGTCCTCAATGTTGCATCGACCAGACTCAGAGCCTCGACAAACGGCTTCCAGTCCGTGGCGCTGAGAAACCGCAGGCTGGCTATGCAGTGGCTAACTGAGACCTGGTCGGCCGCCTGACTCTGGCTTTCCAAATCGACCATCCGCTCGATTGACAAGCCTTGCTCTGCCAACCTATGTTCGACCCAACTTCGGGCGAGGTGCAACACTGGACCGTGGTGTGACAGGAGCTGGCAGAACTCTGCGACGAACGATGACGTTAGAGAAATACCAGACTGGGCCATGTCTGCCACCACCACCACCAGATGCGCCGGGTTGTGTTCTTCCATATCCTGCAACCGGTTCACCCATAACTCTGCGACGTCGCGATCATCGTGGGCAACGGCCAAACGGGCGACAATGCGCTGCAGGTTCTCAATCAGGCCAAGGCGCAACATGATCGGAACGGCCCAAAGCTCGCCAAGGGTCAGCGAATCCACCGATTGATAGGCTGCGATAAAGGCAGTCAGCGGCCCCTCGTCAATCTGTGCATCCACGTGCGAGATCATTTCCAGCACGATGTCATAAACGCGGGGCAAACCGGCGGATGGGCCGTGAAGCAAGCACGGCAACTCCCGGCTGTAGCCGCGGGGGAGATGCCGCCTAGCCAATTGGATCTGCTCTTCAAGCAGGTAGAAATTATCCAACAACCATTCTGCGGCGGAGGTGAAATGACGGGTAGGCTGAACCGCTCGAGTCAGGCGATTATACGCTTGGAGAGCCCGCTCGTTTTCGTCCAACTGTGTGAGCAGGTTATTGGCATTGCGGCGGCTGGCGAGTTGATGGCCGTGGGCGAGGGTTCGGGCATGTCGAGCGAGTTGCTCGACGCTGAAGAGTTCGTCGCGCAGGGGTGGCTCACTGGCGCTGGCACGGGGCCGCGAGCGTGATTGTCTTGTCATCAAGGATTGCCAGCGTAATGAAAATGTTTGCATGTGCGGGTTGCGAGCCAACCGCAAGGGACCTCAAACTTGCGTTGGCTCAATGACTAGAGACTAACTCACAGCGGGCCGCGCCGATATGGGGTGAAACCCGACCATAAAGAACCAGACCGGGATACTACCCAGTTCTGAGCATACCACGCGGCGACCCGTAACCGATGTATCACCTATCTTAGCCAATAAAAAAATGAAGGGGCGTTGCAGACAGGCCTCTACGGTCTGTCAGCAACGCCCCGTGATGTCTTGGAGCTTGCGCTTATTGGGTAGCGAGTGCCATACGCTGGCGTTTGTTTACAAAGTGAGCGTACTCTTTGAGCTTACTCCTTGGCTTTGCCTTTGGGGTCTTTTTCCCCGGGTTGGCCTCCACCACGCGGCGCCCCTCCTCCTTTGGCAGCGGGGGCGGCCGCTGGTTGGCGGGGCTGCGGTTGGGGTTGGGCCGCAGGTTGGCGAGGTTGTGGCTGGGGTTGGGCCGCTGGTTGACGCGGTTGCGGCTGGGGTTGGGCCGCTGGTTGGCGCGGTTGTGGCTGGGGTTGGGCCGCTGGTTGGCGGGGCTGCGGCTGAGGTTGGGCCGCTGGTTGGCGGGGTTGCGGCGTGATCGGCTTGTCTCCAGGCTTTACCGCTGGTTGGCGCGGTTGCGGCGTGACCGGCTTGTCTCCAGGCTTTACCGCTGGTTGGCGCGGTTGCGGCGTGACCGGCTTATCTCCGGGCTTTACCGAGGGTTGGCGCGGTTGCGGCGTGATCGGCTTGTCTCCGGGCTTTACCGCGGGTTGGCGCGGTTGCGGCGTGACCGGCTTGTCGCCGAGCGTCACCGGAGACTTGCGGGCTGCGGGCTGTGGACGAGTCGTGTCGGATTTCGGCAAACGAGCCCCTGCAGCGGTGCCGGGTTGGACAACAGCTTGAGGATTGGGTGAGCGCAGGGCCGCCGGGGGGGCGTTGCCCTTGCCTAACTGATTAGCCGCCTTGGCGACAATCGGCGAGCGGGCGCGTTCGACTTTACTTGGTGCCATGAGTTCGCCGGGTTTGAGGTTGGCCCGGGCACCACCCTTGGTTTCAGCCGTACGCCGTTGGTCACTAGACAAAGCCACTTGCTGGCCACGTTGGGAAAGCACTTGTCTTTCACCCTTGGTCACAGCCTGGTATCTCACGCTGCTATTTTTTCCCCTGGCCATCTGGGCAAGTGGTGTGGCAACCAACATGCGGTTCTGCTTGAAGCTCGCCGTACTGGCGACGGCTTGCTGGGCTGCCCAAGTGCGCGGTGGCCTGGCGCTGATATTGTCACGACGATATTGGTAGGATGCTCCCACGCTGGTATTCCATCCCGAATCATGGCGATGGGACCAGCGCTGTTGAGAATAGATCGGGTCATAGCCAGAGCCACTGGTTTGGTATGCGTAGGCGGAGAAGTATCCGTTTTTCTGATAGCTATTGTCATAGTAATCGCCGAAATAATAGTGGTTGTAGCGGGGCCGTAGGAAAAGCGCCTCGGCAAAAACGGCCAAGTCGATTGCGATCGATGGCGAATAGGCATAACCTGCATGGGAATAGACTCCTGAATCAAAATACACTGGAGCGAAGAGCGAGCCGCGCCTGCTCACCGGGTAATCCCAGTAACCACTCACGAAGATGTATCCGCGTGGCGTCCACACATAATGCGAGGGACTCCAATCCCAGTCAGCCCGGCCGCGTGCCCAATACCCCGGACCCCAAGCATAACGATCTTCATTCCAAACCCAATTTCCCGGCGTCCAGCGGTAATCCGCTGAGGGCGCGGCGACGTTCGGTCCGTCTTCCACGGTCGCCGGCGGCGCTGACAGATAGGTCGTCTCCGCTACCGCAGAATCCTCCCAATAACCCGATGTCCACTGATAGCCATCGGTAATTTGCCCCCAATAGCCTGCCATCCACTGGCGGCCCGGCGGCAGCGCACGCCACGTGCCGCTGACCCACAGGAAGTCGCTCCGCTCTTCATCCCAGGCCCAATAGCCAGGAATCCACGTGACGTTGTTGCCTACCGGACGCTCCCCTGGCGGCACTTCTTCGATAGCCGAGGGCGGGGCTTTGGGCACCACCACGCCCGGTTCGGGATTGAAGACGACCGTGCCGGCAAACGCCTCATGGACTGGTCCGCGGGTAAGAACCTGCACGCCCTGCTCGATGGCAGCAGGCTCACTGGGTGCGGGTTCGTTGGGTGGAGGTGGTACTGCAGCGGGACAAATAGCCATGTTCCAACCGGCAGCGATGAGCGCCACCAGCCCCAAGATCGGGCGCACCTTTCGCATCTGGCTCGGCGGGGCGTTGAATTTGTACGAATACTGATATGTTGTTTCCATAGGTTGAGTTCTACTTGTTGGTTTCAATTTCTGCATGGTCGTTCACTAATCCGAGATATTGCTGGCGGCGCGGAGGCTGTCGTTCTCTTGTCGCGACACTCCGCGATGACTATCCGAGAACTCAATCACCTCGTTCATGGTATCCATAAAATGATTAACTTTGATAGGTTTGGTTAGGTAACGGAAGAAGCCGGCTTCGAGGCCCAATGCGATGTCACGGGGGATGGCGTTGGCACTGAGGGCAACGATGGGAATGTGTGCGGTGAGCGGATCGACGCGCAGGATTTTCATTGCCTCGATGCCGCTGATACCGGGCAGATTGATATCCATTAGAATAACATCGGGAAAGCTGACGCGCGCCAGATTGATGCCATCGTTGCCATTTTGCGCAGTGAGCAGGCGCATGTCAGGGCGGCGTGCTATGAGTTGCTCAATGAGTTTGAGGTTGGCCGGGTTGTCTTCAATATAGAGCAGGAGGCGCGATCTGATGCCATCGGGGAGGTCAGGTGCGGCAATCGAGGCACATGCGGCTTCAATGTATCCGGCATGAGGATCGGTGGCCACCAGAAGATCGATCCAGAACACACTGCCGGTTCCGACCGTGCTGGCCACACCGATCTGTCCCTGCATGAGTTCAACCAAGCGCTTGCTAACCACCAGACCGATGCCGGTGCCTTCCTCGCCACCGGCCTCCTGGCCGAGGCGATTGAACGGCTGGAACAACTGTGCCAGATTATCGGGGGACAAACCCGCCCCCGTGTCCCTGACGCTGATGCGCACCCGGTCGGGAACGGTCAGCACGCAATCAACATTCACCGAGCCGCCGGCTTGGTTGTATTTGATCGCGTTGGAAAGAAGGTTGATGATCACCTGTTTAACGCGGGTGTGGTCGGCCCTGACATAGCAGGGATCGGTGAAGCACGGAAACGTCATGCTTATGCCGCGTTTCTGGGCCTGTGGTTCGATCATTGACTTGCATTCTATCATGACGTCGGGCACTGACACGGCTTCCAGCGACAGCGACATGCGCCCGGACTCGACGACTGCCAAGTCGAGGATTTCATTGATCAGTTCAAGAAGGTACCACCCGGCGTGGAGAATTTGGTTGATGCTGGTCTTCTGCGAGGGACTGGGCGGCGGCCTGTCGGAATCCATCAGTTGTGCAAATCCAAGTATTGCGTTAAGGGGTGAGCGCAGTTCATGGCTCATGCTGGAGAGAAAATCCGACTTGGCCTGATTGGCTTTTTCCGCAACCGCCTTGGCTTTCTTAAGCTCGATGGTATTTTCCTGCAACTCCATGTCAACCCGATTTCGCTCCTCTTCGATTTGCTTGCGTACGGTGTTATCGGTGCCGATGAGCAAGTAGCCGATGATCTCCTCGTGTGCGTCGCGTAAAGCGGTGACTGATACCACTGCGGGGAAACGGCTGCCGTCCTTTCGAATATAGGTTAGCTCATAAATGTCTTCGATGCCGCGCGAGGCCTTAAACACCAAAGCCTCGAATCCCGGCGTGATAGGAGTACCGAGTTCCACGCTCAGAGTAGTGGCCCGAGCGATGAGTTCCTGAGGATCGGAGATATCTGCCGGGGATATCCGGTTCATTACGTCGGCAGCGGCATACCCTAACATCCGCTCGGCACCTACATTGAAGATCTGAATGACCCCCTTGGCGTCGGTAGCGATGCTGGAGAAATTGGCACTGTTGAAAATGGCATTCTGCAGGGCTCCGGCCTTGAGCAGCGCCTCATCAATCTGCTTGCGAGATGTTAGATCGCGCAAGATGCCGGTGAAATACCGCTGGCCGCGCAGCCACATCCCACTGGCGGCGATCTCCAGCGGAAAGGGTGTGCCATTCTTGCGGTGGCCAAGCGCCTCGCGCCCGAGGTCGCTGCCAATCTCGGTGGCGTCTTCGGCCGGAGGCTTGAGGGCGTCGAAGTGTTGATCATCGACCAGTTCCGGGATGAGCAGGCTGACGGGTTGGTCGCGCAGCTCTGCAGCACTATACCCGAACATCCGTTCTGCTGCGGGATTGACGGTTTCAATTTTGCCGCTGGTGGCGTGGAACGTGATGATACCATCGACCACGGTGCTGAGGATCGTTTGGACCAGAGCTGAGGTGTCGCGCAGTTTCTGTTGCACGGCATACTCCTCGGTGACATCACGAAACACGAGCACGGCCCCTACCACCTCGCGGTCGCGGTTGCGGATTGGCGCGCAACTGTCGGCAATATCGCACTCACCGCCCTCGCGGGTGACGAGGACGGTGTGATTGGCCAGACCTTGGACCGTGCCATGTTCCAGCGCGGCCATGACGGGAATGGTGGCGGGCTGGCGGGTTTCCTTGTTGATGATGTGGAAAACCTCGCTCACCGGGTGACCCAACGCTTCTGCCAGAGTCCAGCCTGTGAGTTGTTCGGCCACCGGATTGAGGTTCGTCACGCAGGCGCTGGCATCAGTGGCCAACACGGCGTCGCCGATTGAGTCGAGGGTAACGCCAATCCTCTCTTCGCTGAGTTGCAGAGTGAGATTGGCCTGTTGGAGACGCTCACTGGTTAGTTCCTGCACCGCGAGCAACCTGCGAGTCTTGAGATGAACCAAGCGCTCGAGCCGGCGCCGCGAGTTCTGATGGAAGAGGTACGCGAAGCCAAGGCCGACCAGCAGCGTGAAGATACTCGCTCCAACGATACCAAAGAACAGTCTGCGCACATTGGATTGGAACGCCACCTCACGCTGCGCCAGCGCGCTTTCCTCCAGTCTGATGATGCTGCCGACCTCGGCGCGAATTGAATCCATCAATTGCTTGCCCTGCCGACTTTTCACACTGGCCGTGGCGGCAGCCAGATCGTTGTTGCGGCGCATCTGAATGTCTTGCGTAAGATTGGCCAATTTCGCCTCGATCAATGCTGGCAATGCGTCAAGGTGTGGTGTGACGGCGTTGAGCTGGGAGATTTGGCGCAATTGTTGGACTTGGCCGCGAATGCCTTCACGTACCGCTTGGTATGGTTCGAGGAAAGACTCCTCGCCAGTGAGCAGATAGCCGCGCTGTCCGGTCTCGGCGTCGATCAGGTCAGTCATCAAGCCTTTAACGCTATCAATAACCATGGAGGCATGTTGGCGTGCCACGGCGGCCTCCGTGGTCTGGCGGAAGGCCCAGAACAAGGGGGCCACAGGCAACGCGACGAACAGGAGAACTCCCGCGAGGGAGGCCACAATGTTGCGGAGGGGTTTGCGCGATTGAGTCATTTAGGTGAGCTATAATGGGGTGGATTAGGCCGGAGGGCTGTCCGGCGTCGCAGTGCGACACTACGGATGGCCCCTTGAGAAAGCTATGGGGTGTTCACCCTATAGACAGAACAATCGGCCTCGTTAGGGAATGGTCAACTGAACGCTTCTCTCGATGATACCGGCGCTCTGAGATACTGGGGCAGAAGCCTTGGAATACGTGATCTCACCCACGAGGCCAACCAGCCACTGGCGATAGCCAACTCACAAGGGTCATACGGAATGGTGGATTGCGGCCAGTTCATCAATCCAATATCCTTCGCGTTGGTAGTGCCGGTGCAGTTGGGCCTCATAATCCCGGGTTAGCAGGCCCTCCTTGTATTCCGGCGAGCCCTGAATCGCCGCACGGGAGAGATTGACAAAGACTTTAGATGCCTCCCAGCTGACCCGCTCGATCCATTGCGGCGAGACCAATACGCGCTTTCCCGGCCACCAGTTGCGGGTGTCCACAATGAGATAGCGAATTGCCCAACTCTCGTCATCTATGATAAAATCCACGGCGTGGCCGATTTCACCATCACTGGCTTGGATATGATGACCCGTGACGTCGCGGGTGCTTCGCAAATGCGGGTCCCACGCCTTCTCTCCGTGAGTGGGGCTTTGCAGATGCTGGCGGCTTCGCATGATGAATGGATAGGTGCCGTACTCATAGCTGTCGCTCCAATACACCGGCCAGCCATAATACCCGTGATAGGCCTCCTCGAATTGGCGCGAGACAGGCTTATCACTCTCGAGGGACGGACTGTCCTCAATTTGCGCCATGGTTAGATCTATTGTAATCGATTGCTCCTCTCCATTCACGCCACGCAGTGCTTGCGGGGATATGAGTATCCGTCTGCCCCTGAGCCAGTTGCCCGTGTCTGCGACCAAATATCGAATGGTCCAGTGCAGGTCGTCGAAGTAGCATTCCTCCACTCTGCCAATCCCCCCGTCAAGGCAGTGCAATTGATACCCCTTGAGTGTTGATACTTTGCTTAACATGTTCGTGATTTTCGGTTGGTGTATTCAATTGGCTGACTGCGTTGTCCGGTTGACAGCTTGGTGGGAGAGAGGTTTGACCATTGTCCGCACTTCCGGCAGCCAAACTGACACTACGCCAACGATCAGGATGTACTATGGGGAGAAACCCTACCTCATTCACCACCTTGCAAGTAATATTCAGCTGAGGCATCCCCAAAGCATCGGAATCGCATCCAAAGCAACGTTGGATGTTCGGCGTTCGCATATGGGGCAAATACCCCATAGCCGCGCCAGTATGTGCATGCAATCCTGATCCATGACGGCCGCCGTTGATTCTTCGCCGCCACGGGCCATCTGGCACCAGCAAGGGGACAGTTGCACCCTTGAGCTTACCGGGAACTGGCACCGCGAGGGGCCAGCCTTGGAAGTCACTGGAGCGACACCGAATCAATGTCCCGACCATTATCAAATTGATGCCCATGTCTGTTACGATTCCACCCTGCCGGCCTTTCTCTTCGCGCATGTCCGCGCCGTCACCGATGCAGCCACAGACAAGACGCCATCCCCAGCCTTCGATGGTTTGCCAGTCAATTTGCGTGCTCTGTTGGAACTTGCGCTGGCCGTGCCGGAGGAAAGCGAGACCCGGACGCCGCCCGACTCATCCTCAGAGATCCGCAAGCTGGGCGATCTCGCGCTTGTGGTCTGGACCAATGGCAGAGACCTTGTTGAATTCACTGGCGAGGCAATGCTCTCGTTAGGCCGATTCGTTACCGGGCGGGCAATTTTCCGCGCCGAGGATTTCTGGTTGACGCTACAGGAGTGCGGTGTGCAAGCCTTGCCGATCGTTTCATTGATCAGTTTTCTTATTGGCGTGATTCTGGCCTTCGTGGGGAATGTGCAACTCGCCAACTTCGGTGCCAATCTGTTTGTGGCCGACCTCGTGGGCATCGCCATGGTTCGCGAAATGGGCGTGATGATGACCGCCATCATCATGAGTGGGCGCACCGGGGCTGCATTCGCCGCCCACCTCGGCAGTATGAAGGCTAACGAGGAAATCGACGCCCTCCGCACCTTTGGCTTCAATCCGTTTGACTTCCTCGTCCTGCCACGCCTGCTGTCTCTCCTGGTGATGATGCCACTGCTGACCATCTACGCAAATATCACCGGCATCCTCGGGGGCATGCTTGTGGGTTACTTCGTTGGTATTCCACCGGTGCTCTATTGGACTGAAACCCTCGCCGCTGTCACCCTCACAGCTTCATCCCTCGGGGTTATCAAAAGCGTCTTCTTCGGTGCGACCATCGCCATCGGCAGCTGCAGGCAGGGCATGCAGGCCGGCAATTCCACTGCCGCAGTCGGCCAGGCGACCACCCGCGCCGTGGTCACTGCCATTACCTGTGTCATCGTGCTCGACTCCGCCTTCGCCGCCATTTTCACCCTGCTTCATATTTAGCCATGAGTGCCACACCCGCGCCCACTACAGCCAAGGTCAGCGTCCGAGGATTGACCATGACCTACGGCACCCAGGTGGTGATGCACGACCTTGATTTCGAGATCTTTGACAAGGATATCTTCGTGATCATGGGCGGCAGCGGCTGCGGCAAAAGCACTCTCTTGCGCCACCTCATAGGCCTGCTAGAACCGGCCAAAGGCTCGATCTCCTATGACGGCAAGGACTTCACTGCCACCGATCCCTCCGAGAGAACCGACATCGTCCGGCGCTTTGGCGTCATGTACCAATCCGGCGCGTTATGGTCATCTCTCACCTTGGCCGAAAACATCTCATTGCCCATGGAAGAATCCGGTAAAATCCAGCCAAAGACATTGCGCGACCTCGTTGCCTATAAACTCGCACTGGTCGGACTCGCTGGCTACGAGAACTACTACCCGTCTCAGATTAGCGGTGGCATGAAGAAACGTGCCGGTATTGCCCGCGCCATGGCGAGGGACCCTGACCTGCTCTTTTTGGATGAGCCCGGTGCCGGACTCGACCCACTTAGTTCCCGGCGTCTCGATGATCTCATCCTCCGCCTGCGCGACAGCCAAGGCTCCACCATTGTCATCGTCACCCACGAACTGGCCAGTATCTTCAATATATCTAACAGGGCGATCTTCCTTGATTCCGCCATCCACACCCAGGGTGCGCTTGGCAATCCCTGCGACCTCCGCGATCACTCGGACAATCCTGCGGTACGCCTCTTTCTGAACCGCGGAACTCAACCCACCTCGCCACGATGAGCAAAAAAGCCAGCCCCACCCTCATAGGAATCTTCACCCTCGTCGGTCTTCTCCTCGCCGCCGCAGGTCTCTTGCTGTTTGGCGCAGGCAAGTTTCTCGAGAAATCCAGCAACATCCTGCTCTATTTCGACTCTAGCGCCAACGGACTGCTCGTCGGCTCGGAAGTCCGCTTCGGCGGCGTCCGCATTGGCCGCGTCGCTTCCATCAAGGTGCTCATTGATCGAAAACTCAACCGCAAGATCATCCCGGTGGTCGTCCAACTCTCCCAAAAAGACCTGGCCGCCGTCGGCTCGACATCCGCCCCTGGCATCGACTTGGCCTCTGAGGCCGGGGTGAAACAAGCGGTTACCGAGGGCCTGCGTGCTCGCATGAAACAACAAAGCCTGCTCACCGGACAACTTTACATCGAATTTGACATCGTACCCGGGCTTGAAAGCTTCACCTATCAACCTGACTGCAAACCACCCTATCCGACAGTGCCGACCATCGGCACCCAAATGGATGAACTCATTGCCGGCATTGCGGATGGACTCAAGAAGTTCAACAGTCTGGATATAGCCAGCGTGATGAATGAACTTCGTGAGGTGCTTACCAGTGCCAAAACCCAGATCGCTGCGCTCAATATGAAGCAGATAAGCGCCAACCTCGTGGACATCACCGAAGACGTCCGTACCCTCACCCGAAATGAGAAACTAACCAAATCTATTGACCATCTGGACGATGCCATCACGCAGATCGACATGCTGGCAAAAAGGGCCAACGAAGGCATCGATCCACTGGTGCAGGATCTTGAAAAAGTCATTCAACAGGCCAATGCGGGGCTGGCCAAAATCGATGTGGCGGCGGCGGATGTTTCAAAGATGACCAACCCCCGATCGCCTGTGGTATTGCGCATGCAGAACCTGATGAATGAAACCGAACGAGCCACGCGAGCCCTCAAGGACCTCGCCAACGACCTCAAACGCAACCCAAACGCCCTCCTCAGCGGCAAGAGCCACACACCGTGAAACTCCATCGTACCCTCCTAGCTCTGTTGTTGATCCTAAGCAGTTGCGGCGTGCTCCAACCTGTGAAGGACCCAGCCGTCCGCCACATGTTAGACCCCCTCGTTGCCGAGCGGCCCCTAAAATCCTCATCGCCGATGATCGCCATTAAACGCCCATCGATCCCCGGGTATCTCGACCGCCAGCAACTCGTCACCCGCAAGGGAGATGTGCTTGTGTTGAGTGAACTTGACTTGTGGGCGGAATCGTTAGACGTGGCTATCTCCCGCGTTACAGCCACCAACCTCAGCCGCCTCACCGGATCCATGAACATCCGGCCCGTGGAAAATTTCACCACCCTCGACTACCCCACCCTGCTTGAACTCGACCTCACCCAATTCGAACCCGGCGCGGCCAACACGTTGATCCTTCAAGGGACATGGCAACTCCAACCGGTCAATGGCAAGCCAATCCCCACCCACTTCTTCCGCATCGAAGTCCCAATCCCCTCACCCCCGGATTCCTTGGCCGGCCGCATCACCGCCATGAACCGTGCCCTCGAATGCCTCGCCCGCCAGATTGCTGCCAAACAGCACCCGTAGTTTGCCACAAATGAAACCCATGCCCCTGCCGGTAGGGATATACCCCATGGCAAGACGGCGCTCCTACCCTTAGGTTTAGGAGTGCAAAAGAACTATGATGAAACTACCAAAATGCGGCAGTCGCCTGACCCCTTTCATTTTCAACACCCCTGATAGACTGATTGCAGATGCGCACATGACTATTGAGGTCTATCCCGGTTCCTATGACGATGGATACCTGAATGACAAATAACCACATCCCCTCTCACCTGCTGCTTTCAGGCATCATTCTATGGCTTCCGTCTTGTGTAGCCACAGACGGCAGGGATGCCCAGATAGGGGCTATAGTTATCCCCGCTCGCTGGCAGCATTCTCCGGTTTCTTCCAAGCCGCTGGACACCGCTTCACTGGCAATGTGGTGGAAGCAGTTTCATGATCCAGTGCTGAATGAGTTGGTCGAAGTCGCGCTGGGTTCCAGCACGGACGTGCGCACTGCATTGTCGAGGATCGCGGAATATCGTGCGCGCCGGGATGTTGAAAAAGCGGCCCTCTTCCCGCAACTCACGGGAAATGCCTCCGGCACCGGCGCAAGGGCGAGCAACCGGACGACGCATGTCACGACGGCGAGCGAATCCTACCATGCTTCACTTGATGCGAGCTGGCAGGTGGATTTGTTTGGCCGCCAAGCTCAGACGCTGAAGGCTGCTTCGGAGGATCTGGCGCAGAACGAGGAGAAATTCTACGGCGCACAAGTGTCGCTGGCTGCGGAAGTGGCCACGGCCTATGTGGCATTGCGTTCGGCGGAAGCTGAGTTGGTGGTGGTGCGGCGCAGCCTCGGCACGCGCCACGAAACCGTTCAACTCACTCAATGGCGCGAGCAGTCGGGTGCCGGCAGCGGCCTCGATACGCAGCAATCCATCAGCGCTTTCGAACAGGCGCGTGCTTCTATACCTGAGTTGCAATTGACCATCGCTCAAACGCGCAATCAGCTCACACGGCTTTCCGGACGGCTACCCGCATCACTCGACTCCTTGCTGGCCAAGCCGCGAAGCGTGCCGAAGGCACGACTGGAAATTGCTGTCGGGATTCCGGCGGAAGCCCTGCGCCGTCGGCCGGATGTTAGAGCAGCGGAGCATCAGGTGGCGGCCGCATTTGCCAGAACAAACGCCGCGAAGCGGGAGCGGCTTCCATCGCTCTCGCTCAACGGATCCCTAGGTCTCGAGGCTTTGAGAGCCGGACGCCTCTTCTCCCCCGAAACAACGGCGGCAAGCGTGCTAGGCAGTCTGGCCACGCCCCTCGTCGATGCCGGACGCATCCGAAACCATGTAGCAATCCAAAGCGAATTGGAGAAGCAGTCGGTCATTGCGTATGAAGCCATAGTACTTACCGCAGTGTCGGAGGGGGAAAATGCTCTGATTGCCATCCAGCGTTACAATGAGAAACTGGACATATTGGCAAAAGCCATCGTGGCAGCCCGGGAGGCCGCCACTCTATCAGGAATTCAATACCAAGCGGGACAAGTATCTCTTTTGGTTTCCCTTGACACACAGCGGACGCTTCTGACCCTCGAAGATCAAAACGTCATTGCAACAGCCCAGCGTGCGAATGCGTGCATTCAGCTCTACAAAGCCCTCGGAGGCGGTTGGTCCCATCCATGAATCCTTCACTCCCCACTCCACCCAAGGAAGCTGCCGCCACACTGGCACCTATTGACCTCGCCGCCGCAATCAAGGCCGGGGGACCAGCCAAACATTCCAAATGGCGTTGGTTCATCGTCATAACAGCCGTCCTGCTGGCAATCACCGGGGGGTTGTGGTGGAGGCAAATCGAGAAGGCCAAAAGCCAGTTGCCAGCCTACGCGACCGAAACCCTTCATCGCGGTGATGTCCATCTAACTATTACGGCAACAGGCAATCTTTTTCCGACTAACGAGGTCATCGTGGGCAGCGAACTCTCAGGCACCACGTTGGAGGTCTATGTCGATTTCAACCACCGTGTGACCAAAGGGCAACCGCTCGCCAAGCTCGATAGCGCCAAACTCACACAGCAAACGGATATCAGCCGCGCCGCAGTGAAAGCCGCAGTGGCCTTGGTCGCCCAATCCCAGGCCACGGTGAAGGAAACCCAAACGGCGCTCGCCCGTCAGCAGGAACTCCAGCGCATCAGTGGCGGAAAAGTGCCTGCAAAATTGGACATAGACACCGCCGTGGCGGCAACGGACCGCGCACGAGCCAATTTGCAAAGTGCCGAGGCACAGGTCGCGCAAGCCCAGGCTCAGGTACTGGTCAACGAAAATGACTTGACCAAGACCACCATCAAATCGCCGATTGACGGTGTGGTTCTCACACGAACCATAGAGCCCGGACAAACGGTTGCGGCGAGCTTTACCGCGCCACAGTTATTTGTCATCGCGGAGAAGCTGGAAAAAATGAAGTTGGAGGTCGCAATCGCCGAGGCAGATATCGGCCGCGTCGCGAGTGGACAGAAATCCTCCTTCACCGTGGATGCCTGGCCGGATCGCACATACGACGCCGTGGTTACCGTCGTTTCCTACGGCTCCACAGTCACACAGAACGTGGTGACATACGAAGCCGATCTGGAAGTCAGCAACGATGACCTCAGCCTGCGCCCCGGAATGACAGCCACCGCTGACATCCGCGTGGCGGAAAGTAAGAACGTCTTCCTGGTCCCCACAGCAGCGCTGCGCTTTTCGCCCGCGACCCCTGCAGCACCGACCCCCACGACGAAGAAATCCTTTGTGCAAAATCTAATCCCCATGCCAACGAGAAACAAGAGTCGGCCGGAAACCGCGAACTCCAATGCAAAGCCGGGTGCCGGCACCGAGCACGTCTGGGTACTGCGCAATGGGCGCCCGGAATCTATCGACGTGAAGATTGGACTGAGCGACGGACGCTACACAGAAATATCCGGCGAGGGTCTCGTCGAGGGCCTGTTCATCATCACCCGCGCCAATACCCCCCCTGTATGAACTCAATCTCTCAATCTCCGCTTCTCGAAGTGCGGCGACTGACGAAAACGTATGGCATCGGTGACGCAGCGTTTCAAGCGCTGAAGGGCATCGATCTAACGATCCAACGTGGCGAGTTCGTCGCCATCATGGGGCCGAGTGGTTCGGGAAAATCCACTCTCATGAATGTGCTAGGCTGTCTTGATACTCCGACGAGTGGCAGCTACATCTACGAAGGAATCGAGGTGCAAACGCTCAACTCCGAAGAACGCTCGCTGCTACGCCGCTATGCCCTCGGCTTCATCTTTCAAGGTTTCAACCTGCTCGCAAGGACCAGCGCTCAAGAGAACGTAGAGTTGCCCTTACTCTACCGCGGCATATCGCGCAAGGTCCGTCACGAAAGGGCGTTCGCCGCGCTCACCTCGGTGGGACTTCCGACGAAATTCGCCAGCACTCCAGGTGAACTCTCGGGCGGCCAGCAACAGCGTGTCGCCATTGCACGGGCCATCGTCACCGAACCGAGCACGCTCTTCGCCGATGAGCCCACAGGCAACTTGGATTCCGTGACCACCCGCGAGGTCATGGAAATCCTCACCCGACTGAACGTGGACCGTGGGATCACCGTGCTCATGGTGACTCACGATGACGAAGTGGCTGCATCAGCAAAGCGCAAACTCGTCATCAAAGACGGCCTCATCGAATCCGACACCAAACCCAGCGTATGATTTGGAACGCCTTTGCCATCGCAGTGCGCGAGATCGGACGCAATCCCACGCGAGCCTTTCTAACTGTCCTTGGAATTTTCATTGGAGTGGCGGCCATCATCACGATGGTAACGCTCGGACAAGGTGCGACGATCGCGGTGAAAGCGCAGATCTCCAGCTTGGGCAGCAATCTGCTCACGCTGCGTCCCGGTGCGGGCTTTGGTTCGCGCTCGGCTTCGGCCGGTGTGCCGAATTTCACCGAGAAGGATTCGGATTGCCTTGGCGAGCAGATCGCCAGTATCGCCGCCATTGCACCGGTGCGCACAGCTGCGCTGAGCACGATTTACCTGCACAATGCGCGCAGCTCCACGGTCACCGGGACCACGCCTATCTATTTTCAAATCAGCAAGTGGAATCTAGCCGATGGTCGTCTTTTCAATGAAGCCGACCTCCGTTCCGGTAGCGCGGTCTGCGTCATTGGCAACACCGTCCGCAAGGAACTCTTCGACACGGGAAATCCCATCGGCGAGAAGATTCGCATTGGACGCGCATCGTGCGAAGTCATCGGCCTCCTAGCCACCAAAGGCCAAGCTGGCATGGGCGACCAGGATGACACAATCATCGTGCCGCTCTCCGCGCTGCAACGGCGTATGATTGGCAAAACATCGTCGCATGACATTAGCCAGATCTCCATCTCCGCGCACGACGGAACGGATAGCATCGCGCTCATTGCCGAGATCACCACACTCATGCGCCAGCGCCGCAACCTGCAGAGCAACCAAGACAACAACTTCAACATCTTTGACACGCGCCAGATCGCCGAAACGCTCGGGTCAACCACCCAACTCATGACGATGCTCCTCGCCGCAGTCGCTGGCGTATCACTGCTCGTCGGCGGGATCGGAATCATGAACATCATGCTCGTATCCGTAACGGAGCGAACCCGCGAGATTGGCATCCGTCTCGCCATAGGGGCCACCGCCCGGGAGGTTCTGCTGCAGTTTCTGGTGGAAGCTGTTACGCTATCCTGCGTCGGCGGGCTCGTCGGTATCCTGCTCGCGCTCGCCCTCTGTGCCGGCCTTGCGAGGATCATCTCGGTCCCGTTCAATTTCAACTTGCAGATCAATCTTATCGCCTTCCTTTTCTCAGCCGCCGTCGGCGTCATCTTCGGCTACACGCCGGCACGCGGCGCGGCACGTCTTAACCCGATCGATGCTTTGAGGCATGAATGAACTCACGCTCCGCGGCAGGTCGGAATTGGAACCAAACGTTTCACGGAAACAATCCCAGGCAGCATGACATCCCTTCCGAGCCACCCGCTGAAGACCCCAAGCCATTCCATGCAGCCGCCCATGGCAACGGCGGAACTTCACGCCGCGCCAGTTTCCACCGACGCCGCAACGCCGCAGCGGATAGACCTTTGCATCCCAGGAAGCACCATCATCAAGGTATTTGCGGCGCTGCTGTGCGCCTATGCCGTGTATGTGTTATGGCCCTTGCTGTTGCTGGTGTTTCTGGCGCTGTTTTTGTCCGTGACGCTGCATGCCTTTGTCGAATGGCTGGACTCCAAACACGTGAAACACTGGGTCAGCCTGTTGCTCGTCATCAGCGGACTGGTCACAGTGCTGGGAGTCGGCATCGCGTTGTTAGTTCCTGCGCTGGTCGATCAGGCAGCCACTTTCAGCCACAATTTCCCCCAGTTGCGTGCTGACACACTCAACCAAGTTCCCCTCAGCTGGGGAATCCGAACCAATCTGGGAAGCATGCTGGATACTGCCAACTGGTCAGCCGCCGACCCATGGCTGAGTCATTGCATGTCAGCCGGAGGAATCGCCCTCAACGGGCTTTCCGAGATTGCTCTGGTGCTGGTCATCGCGTTGTATCTACTCATTGATGGCGGCAAGACCTACGAGTGGCTACTCGCCTTCTTCTCGCCCTTGCACCGCCGCAAGCTGCGCATCACGGGACAGGAGATCTCCAAGGTCATTTTCGGGTATGTCGCGGGCCAAGTCATCACCTCGGTGCTCGTCATGATCTTCACGTACCTCGTATTGAGCGTGCTGCATGTGCCTGGTGCCCTGACGCTCTCGATCCTCGCCGGCATCCTCGACGTCTTGCCGATCCTCGGATTTATCATCTCCACGGCACCCGCATTCCTGCTAGCTCTGAGTGTATCATCCAAAACGGCACTCATTGTGTTGATTCTCTATCTGGTTTTTCATGTGATTGAGAACTATTTCATTGTGCCCAAAGTCTATGGCAAGAACCTCCGGTTATCTACCCTCACAGTGCTGCTGGGATTATTGGCAGGAGTGCTGCTCGCAGGGATCCCTGGCTCGCTGGCAGCACTACCGGTGAT
>CAIQXC010000586.1 GCA_903875675.1 Akkermansiaceae bacterium | reverse complement strand
GGGTGAAGTCGCGCAATACGAGCAAACCATTTGTCCATTGCTGGAAATGGCGTTGCGGAACCTGCCAGATGATTCATGTCTAACGACCATACAAGACCACGCCAACTTGGCAGAGTTGCTGCGTTGCGTGCGTGATGGCAGCGCCCACGCCCGCCAGCGACTGATCACATTGGATGGCCTGGCAAAAAAATGCAATGAACTGGCCGCCATGGACTTTACCTTTTTGTTTGATCAGGCGCGGGACCTGTTTTCAATCGGCTACAACGTCAGCGAACGCCGCCGTGACAACAGCTTCTATGATTTGCTCGCCTCTGAGGCACGACTGTGCAGCTATGTGGCCATTGCGTTGGGGCAAGTTCCGCAAGAGCACTGGTTTTCGATGGGCCGGTTGCTGGTCGCAGGGCGGGGCAGTCCGCTTCTCGCCTCATGGAGTGGCTCGATGTTTGAATACTTGATGCCATTGCTTGTGATGCCAAGCTATGAAAATACCCTGCTAGATCACACATGCAAGGCAGCAGTGCAACAGCAAATCACATATGGCAATCTGCGCGGCGTTCCATGGGGCATTTCAGAATCTGGCTACAATCGAATCGACGCACAGTTTAACTATCAATATCGCGCGTTTGGGGTGCCCGGTCTCGGCTTGAAACGCGGGCTTGGTGAAGACCTGGTAATTGCTCCATACGCCAGCGCCATGGCTCTAATCGTCTCACCTTTGGCAGCCTGTGAGAACCTGAAACGCCTGACTGCTGATGGGCGTTGTGGCACCTATGGGTATTACGAGGCGGTGGATTACACCGCCTCCCGGTTGCCACCGGACAAGACAAGTGTGTCGATTCGCTCATTCATGGTTCACCATTTGGGCATGAGTCTTCTGGCCTTTGATTATTTGCTGCACGAGGCTCCCATGCAACGACGATTTATGGCGTGCCCCATGCTCAAGGCTTCGGATTTGCTGTTGCAAGAGCGAGTGCCAGCCACTGCCGCGAACGTGGTCACCGATGACATGGTGCCTGAAGTGGCGCGCGATCTGGATGGCGAGACTGAAAGCGCGATGAGGGTTTTCACAGATCCCACATCACCGGTGCCGGAAGTCCATCTCTTGTCTAACGGAAGATATCATGTGGTTGTCACCAGCGCCGGTAGCGGTTACACTCGCTGGCATGATCTGGCAGTCACCCGTTGGCGGGAAGATGCCACCCGTGATCACTGGGGAACCTTTGTTTATATTCGAGATCTGGCGACTGGGGAGTATTTCTCAACTGCCTATCAACCGACCGTTCACGTAACTGAAGGTTACGAAGCTATCTTCACTCAGGCCCGTGCGGAGTTCAGGCAACGCCAAGCTGATCTGGAAATCCACACCGAAATTTGTGTATCACCCGAGGATGACGTGGAACTGCGCCGCATCAAACTCACCAATCGAAGCCCAGTTGAGCGCCTCATCGAACTCACCAGTTATGCGGAAGTTGTGCTTACAACAGCAGATTCAGACGCTGCCCATCCAGCCTTCAGCAATCTGTTCGTTCAGACTGAATTTGCACCGGCGTCGGCGGCAATTCTGTGCAGCCGTCGAGGTCGTTCAGAGGAGGAACGCCCGCCATGGTTACTGCATCTGATGGTTACCAAGGGTGACGAGGTTGGCGAGGTCTCCTGTGAGACGGATCGTTGCCGGTTTATCGGGCGCGGCGGCAATATGAGCCGTCCTGCCGTGATGCTGCGCCGAGGGCCCCTATCTAACACGGTTGGGTCCGTCCTCGATCCGATCATCTCACTACGCCGAACGCTCACCTTGCCGCCTCACGCATCTGCCACCATCGATCTGGTCTTCGGGGTCACTGAAAGCCATGAGACGGCACTGGCATACATTGAGAAGTATCAAAGTTCGCGGATGGCCGACCGGGCCCTGGACCTTGCCTGGACGCACAGCCAGGTGACCTTGCATCATCTCAACGTGCCGGAGGAGGAAGCCCAACTGTATGATCGTCTGGCGGGCGCGTTGGTCTATGCTGACCCCTCTCGGCGCGCCAACTCCGGTGTGTTGCTCAGCAACCGGCGTGGCCATAGCGGGCTCTGGAGCCATGGCATATCGGGTGACCTACCGATTGTTCTTTTGAACATTAGTGATGACACAAAGCTTCATCTTGTCAGACAAGTGGTTCGGGCACATTCCTATTGGAGGATGAAGGGGGTGAGGGTTGATTTGGTCATCCTGTATGAGGACGTATCGGTTTACCGCCAATCCCTGCAAGAGCAGATAACCAGTCTGATTTCAACGGGGGTCGAAGCTCAGATTCTAGATGCCCAGGGCGGCATCTTTGTCCGCCGCTTGGATCATGTTTCCAACGAGGATCGAGTGTTGCTGCAAGCAGTGGCACGCGTTGTGCTCGATGACGAGCGCGGCAGTTTGGCGGAACAGATGGAACGGCGGCGGGTATTCGGCCCACGGGTGCCAAAGTTAATACCCAGCCGCCCGGCGCTTGCCGGATTGCCAGCGCCGTTGCCCCACCGTGAGTTGATTTTTTCCAATGGTCTTGGCGGGTTTACCCGCGATGGACATGAATATATCATCACTCTTCAGCGCAACGAGATGACTCCGGCACCGTGGGTGAACGTTCTAGCTAATGCCACGTTCGGGACTCTGATATCGGAGAGTGGTGCGGCATACACATGGCTGGAGAACGCACATGAATTCCGTCTGACCCCATGGAGCAACGATCCTGTGCTGGACCCGACAGGGGAGGCGATATACATTCGCGATGAACAGACGGGGCAGTATTGGTCGCCAACCCCGTCGCCAGCACGAGGGGAGACGCCGTATGTCATCCGCCATGGTTTTGGATACTCAGTCTTCGAGCATGTCGAAAATGGGATAGCGTCGGAGTTATGGGTTTATGTGGCGATGGATGCCCCTGTAAAATTTTCCGTATTGAAACTACGCAATGTTTCCGGACATTCGCGGCGCTTGTCCGTGACCAGCTACTCGGAATGGGTGCTAGGTGAGCTGCGCCAGAAGAGTTTGCTCCATGTGCGAACCGAGTTGGACACCAAGACCGGTGCGCTGCTTGCCCGCAATTATGACAACACCGAGCTGCCTGGCCGCATCGTCTTTGTTGATGTTAATGATTCCTCGCGCACCGTCACCGGGGACCGCAAGGAGTTCATTGGGAGAAATGGCAACCTTGCAGAACCGGCCGCACTGAAGCGCGCATGCCTATCCGGCAAGGTCGGAGCAGGGCTCGACCCCTGTGGGGCGGTACAGGTCATCTTTGATTTGGCCATCGCCCAAGAACGCGAAACAAGCTTTCGTCTCGGAGTCGGCCGCGATCTCGCGGATGTGCAGAGCCTTATTCACCGATTTCGCCTAGCAGATGCCTGCCGCAATGCGCTCGAAACTGTCTGGGCGCATTGGAGCCGAACGCTTTGCGCGGTGAACGTGGACACCCCTGATCCAGCCGTGAATGTGCTGGCCAACGGCTGGCTGTTATATCAGACACTGAGTTGCCGCCTCTGGGGACGGACTGGCTTCTATCAGTCTGGAGGTGCCTATGGCTTCCGAGACCAATTGCAGGATGTGATGGCGCTCGTTCATGCAGAGCCGACGCTCACCCGTGAGCACCTGCTGCGCGCCGCCGCGCGGCAATTCAGGGAAGGGGATGTGCAGCATTGGTGGCATCCCCCCACCGGTCGAGGCGTGCGCAGTCATTCATCTGACGACTATCTGTGGTTGCCTTATGTGACGTGTCGTTATGTTGCATGCCTCGCAGATACGGGTGTGCTCGATGAAGTGATCCCGGTTCTGGATGCGCGGCTAGTAAAGCCGGAGGAGGAGGCCTACTATGATTTACCGAATCGCTCTGAGGAGAGCGCCACGCTCTATCAACATTGTGTGCGTGCCATCGAGTACGGTTTGAAATTTGGAGATCACGGTTTGCCGCTAATGGGTTCCGGGGATTGGAATGATGGTATGAACCGCGTTGGCAAAGACGGCCGCGGCGAGAGTGTGTGGTTGGCGTTCTTCCTGTATGACGTTCTCCAGAGATTCGCGGTGCTGGCACGTGGCCATCAGGATGGCGCATTTGCCGATCGCTGCCTTGGAAAGGCACAATGGCTCCAGCACAATATTGAGGAGCATGCATGGGACGGGCAGTGGTATCGCCGTGCCTACTACGACAATGGCGAAGCGCTCGGGTCGCTGGCCAATGCCGAATGCCAGATTGACTCATTGCCGCAGAGCTGGGCTGTGATCAGCGGGGCAGGCGAACCCGGCCGAACGCGCCAAGCGATGCTCGCCGTGGACCAGCGTCTGGTCCATCGGCAGACCGGCCTGATTCAATTGTTTGATCCTCCCTTTGACACCTCATCTAGCAATCCTGGGTATATAAAGGGCTACATTCCAGGGGTGCGGGAGAACGGTGGCCAATACACACACGCGGCGATATGGAGTGCAACTGCCTTTGCGTTGTTGGGCGATAGCGAACGCGCTTGGGAACTCTTCGCGCTGCTCAATCCGATCCATCACAGCTCCACTCCCGAGCAAGTCGCCACCTACAAGGTCGAACCCTACGTCGTTGCCGCCGACGTCTATGCCCTCCCACCGCATACTGGGCGTGGCGGTTGGTCTTGGTACACCGGAGCCGCTGCATGGATGTATCGTCTGCTGGTCGAGACGTTGTTAGGGGTTAACCTGGAAGGTGGCCAATTGCGGCTGAAACCCCTTCTGCCCGCCGCATGGCCGGCTTGCAAGATTCACTACCGCTACCGGCAAACGATCTATCACATCAGCATCACCCGTCTTTCCGCCGGGACCACCGATGAGCCTTCACTTGCGCTTGATGGAGAGCGGCTTGTTGGGGATTGCCTGCTTCTGCGCGATGACGGCCTGGAACATGCGGTGGAGATGCATGTGAGGTGATGGACTTGGAATTCGCCCTTGAAAATCGCTCTGGCACTCGCTACTTTGCCTGCGACCCTCGTTGAAGAATTCGTGCCTCGCCTAGCCCCAAGAAACCATGACATTCCAGCCCCCATTGAGCCGCCGCAATTTTATCAAATGCGCCGCTGCTGGAGCCACGCTCAGCGCTTCGAGGGCGGTGTCGCCGGGACGCTCAAGCCAGAAATGACCGATGCCGCTTTCGCGCAGGAGGCTGCAATGATAAGAGCCTGTGTGCTCCCGACCCGGTCGTGCAACGGATTCATCCCTGCCAGCTTCCGCCTCACCGGGCCTGAACCCACCCATGCCGCCGCCCTGAAATACGCGGTCAAGGCATGCCGGCGCGGCTGGCATCCCCTACTGAGTTAGCTTGCGGGATTGCGCAAACGCTGAAGGTGGGAAGTGGTGGAATGTCCTGCCACAAATGGCAAAAACACAATCTCCACCCCGGCAGCCTCCAACGCGGTACGTTCTGAAGGATCGAGAGTGTCCAGCGAGTAGTCGCCGGCTTTGGTATAAAAGTTGGGCTTGATAGCGGTGATTTCGTCCGCGAGGCGGGGTCCGGGAAAGATGAATACCGCATCGACGCTGCGGAGGCAGGCCAGGGCGTAGGCGCGGTCCTGCTCGTGATTGAGTGGGCGGTCATCGCCTTTGAGCGCACGCACCGAGGCGTCGCTGTTGACCGCGACGATGAGCAAGTCGCCGAGTGCTGCGGATTGCCGGAGATATGTCAAATGGCCGCGATGGAGCAGATCAAAGCAGCCGTTTGTGAGCACCACACGGCGGCCGTCCGCCGCTGCTTGCGCACGCAAAATGAGCAGTTGTACTAACGAAAAAATGCGGCTGGATGGCTCGGTGTCGGTCATGGCTTCGGGAAAAGGTAGTCGATGGCCGCGCCAATGGAATCAAAAACCGGGAACTCGCCGGCCAGTTTCAGCGCCTGAAGTTCGCCGCGAAGGTCATCCAGCCCGCTGGCGATACCCACGCCGCGGGTGCCGGCCGCCTGCGCGGTGGCAAGGTCGCTGCCTCGGTCGCCCAGATAACAAACGGCAGCGGGTAGCAGCGAGAACTCGCGCATGACCTCCTGCGCAAACAAAGGCGAGGGCTTCCGATAGAGGGAAGGAGCGGCGGGCACTTCCGGCGCAATGCATATCCGCTCAAACGGCCGCGTGCCCAGATCCAACAATTCTATGAGCCGCTGATTGCAGGCATCCACCGAGGCCAGATCAAACAAGCCGCGTCCGATGCCCGATTGGTTGCTGTGCAAGAACAAGTGCGCCCCGGCTCCGATCGCGGTTTGCAGGGCCTCACGCACGCCAGGCAGCAGGCGTACTTGCTCCGGTTCGCTCAGGTAGGGCACGTGCTCGATGAGCGTGCCATCACGGTCGAAAATCAAGGCGGCTGGATTCATTGGGGATGGATTGCTAGATAGGGGCTGGGATGGCTTCAAAAACCTCCTCAGCAGTTAGATCGGCGAGGTTTTCGCGTTTCAGCCAGTGCACGGTGGGTCCCCGCGGCAGCATGCGCACCGGATCCGTGACCCGCGACATCAAGACCAGGGTAGGTGCCCCAACCATCGCCGTGACATGCACCGGGCCGGTATCATTTCCCACCACGGCCACGGCCCGTCGCGCCAAGGCCGCCACCTGGCCGAGGTCAGTGCGGCCCGCCAAATTGATCAAGCCAGGGGCCAAAGTTTGAATCTCGCTGATGGCATCGTTGTCTACAGCGGTGCCGATGGCCACTGCGGCCAGACCACGCGCGGCAAGTTTTCCGACCAATTCGGCAAATTGTTCGGCTGGCCAGCGTTTGTATGGGTGTTGCGGTGCGCAGCCCGGGACCAACAACAGGTAGCGGGCGGGCAGATTGTAGTTAGACACATCTCCGTCCAGCCAGCCCAGTTCGGCAGGTCCGGCACGCGGCACGTCCGCCGCCCCGATCAACCGCAGCAGACGCTCGGTGACCGGCAGGTTTTCGCCGCCGAAATCCGGTCGCGGATGAGAACAGCCGCACGCCACACCACACCACTCGGGTCGGCCGGGCCCGAGCAAACGAAAGTAGAATCCTGCGCGGTCGTTGCATTGGAGATCATAAACGCGGCTGAAATTGCCGGCACGCAGGTGCCTGCGGAATGCCAACCATTTCGTTACTTCCAACAGCTTAGGCGCGGGGTCGGGCCAAATCGCATCAAACCACGGCATATTTTCCGTTAGTGATACAAACGGCCTGCGGGTCAGCAGGGTGATGGAATCATTGGCATGGTGCTTGCGGATCGCCTGGAAGGCTTCCATCGCCAAAATGATATCACCCAGCGCGCCTAGCTTGATGACGAGGATATTGCGGGCACCGGTCGAGGCTGGCGGCGGATGAATCCCGAACTCAGATGGTTGAGTTGTCATATCAGTTAGATGAACCACGGATGAAGCGATTGAAGGTTAGTTCGCTAGGGAAACCAGCGGGATGCACTCGCCTCGGCTGGCTTTCGTTAGTGCCGGTGTTGCGTCGCAGGTGACGATATAATCCACTGGCAAGGCAGCCGTCAAATCCATAGCGGCAATGAGTTTGTGCAAGGTGGCGCGATTCGCTCCGCGTGGTGCTCTGTGCACTGCCGTGGTGTCTGGCAGCCATGCGGGCAGGGCTTGCCCCGGTTCTATCACGGCTTCATAGATCACATCCGGGTGCGTCCATGCCTCAGGCAGGCGCCATCCGTGTGGTGCATCCGAGAGCCAGACCAAGGCGCGGTGTGGCTTGCCACAGCCATGCGTCTGGGTTCCTAGCCAATCGCGGATGGTAAAATCCGGCTCGAGATAGACCTTCCAGCGTTCCTGCAGCCAGAACACATCCAAGGCAGCGTGCTGCATCGCTTTTTCGAGCGTCACCATGCAACCGTCGGTGGTATTAGCTGATTCCATTGCGACAAAGCGCGCGCTCCAGCGGCCATCCGTCACTGTTGTTAGGGAAAGTGCCAGCACCGAACTCTTCGAACGCCGCGCCAATAAACTCGGCAACGGACTGGCCCGCGTCAAGCGCCCGAAAAACCGCACAAGCTCGCCGGGAGCTCCCACCCGCTGGTCTGCCAAAATTCCGACAATACCGCCGGTCCGCAGGAATCCGGCGACCAGATGCGGGTTGTCGCGTTTTGAAAACATGCGGGTACCGTCGGCCTGGCGGCGTCTCAGGACGTCCTCATTGAGCAACGGGTTGTTGAGTGGGCGGTAGAAGGCACCGGTTTTTGCCCCAGGTGGAAACAAGTGGACGATGCGGCTGAGCAACTCCCAGTTGCCCATGTGTGAAAGGAGCAAGACCACACCTTTGCCCTCGGCGAGCGCCTGTTCCAAGAGTTCGAGGTTTTCAATTTGAATCACGCTGCCGAGCTTGGCGGGGGCCAGGCGGGCGGTGCGTGCCGCAGAAAATAAATTGCCCCCGGTCCGTTGGAATGTCGCCTGCGCTATGCGCCGCAACTCCGGCAAATCGTGCTCACCACAAAAGGCGATGCGAAGGTTTCGAAGCACCGTTTTTCGGCGTTGCGGCAGGCATTTCCAGACCAGCCATCCTAACGATTCGCCCAAGCGGAACACCAGCGGCCCCGGCAACCAGCCGACGGAATTTTCCAGCGCGGTCTGGCACAACCATTCGAAGCGCCATCGCCAGCGCTTCGGGTGTTTCTCCGCAGGGCCGCTCATGCAGGACTGGAAAAATCCGGCGTTAACTTTGCTCCCACTTGCCGCGAACCTCACAGGTCATCTGGGCATTGAGCGCGTCTGGTGATACGATGCGATAGGCCTTCGGATCCCAAACCACTTCTCCGCCGGACTTGATAGCAAGCAGTGAGAGGTGGCTCAGAGCGTCGGAGCGCACCGCGTCCTCGATCGGCGCGATGGACGGCGTGCGGCCGCGGACCGAATCGACAAAGGACTTGTAGTATTGATTGTGATAGAGCACGCGGTGGGTCCCTTCGCACTCGCGCAATTTGAACCAATCCGGGTTGCTCGCCGCCACACCGCCACGACTCAAGCTGACCCAGCCCTTGGATCCGAAAAACGTTGTGCCGTCACCATCAAAATTCTGACGGTATTTTTTAACGATTGCTTCGGCGTGGTTATGGCTCATGAAATGCATTGGCAGGCCGCCTGCAAATTCAATGTTCACATCCCATGTGGCGCATGTATCAAACAGCGCCTTGGGCGTCGGAAAATCCCCCGTTCCGCGGAATTTGGCTGGCCCTTTTTGGTCGTAGTCCATCCCCCAGATAGCGATGTCGAGTGGATGCGCTCCCCAACCGGCGATGAAACCCAGCGCGTAGTCCGAGCAATACCATGACCCGGCGCTGGTGATCCGGTCATTGCTGCACGGCTTCAGCGGTGCCGGCCCGAGGTAGGTGTCATAATCAAGACCGGCCGGGACCGGAATCTCATCAAGTGAACCGCCACCGCTGCCTGCAGGTGCCCACACCTCGATGCGCTGCAAGTCCCCGATATAGCCGTTGAGGACCAGCTCAATGCCACGCTTGAGCATCTCCTGACTGCGTTGCTGGGTGCCATATTGGAAAATACGCTTGTTCTTCTGACATGCATCTAACATCGCCCGGTTCTGAGCGAGCGTGTGGCCGAGGGGCTTTTCGATATACACATCTTTGCCGGCTCGCACCGCCGCCAAGCCCACCGGCACATGCCAGTGATCGGGAGTGGCGATGACTACCGCGTCAATCGTCTTGTCCGCTAATAACTCACGAAAATCGTTGTAGAGCTTCGGCTCGTGTTTCTGCGATTGCTTCACGATATCGCCTGAGCGCTCGCGCCTCTCTTTGTATGGATCGGCGATGGCCACGCTCACAGCCCCCTCCACGGAGAGGAAATTGTGCAGCAGCCCGGTGCCTTGGCCGCCGGTGCCAATGTGACCGAGTTGGATCTTGTTGCTGGGTGCTGTTTCGCCTCCGAGGACACGGCTGGGTATGAACTGCGGGGCCACCGCCGCCGCAATCACGCCACCTAAAAACCGGCGGCGACTCGTCTGATCCTGCGTATTTACTTCACAAACTTGGGATTCGTTTCTCATGTTAGTTGCTAGGGCTTGCCTGACCTGAGCATACCCGTCCAAACCGCCGAACCAAGCATATTTTTTTGGAATTGTTGCGGTGGTTTGAGGCGGACCGATAGGAAGCGGGGCTGGAAGCCCTGCGTTAGGCTTGTCAGGTCATGGATTTCGGTGCCAAAGAGTGCGCGTGACCTGGTCTGATGAGGTCGAGGCAGGTGAGGTGACTCGTAGCGGCGTGTCTGTGAGCGCCGATAGCCAATGAGGTGACTTGTAGCGCCGTGTCAAAGACATATTCAATCTTCAATTCACCGTGCCATTGCCCCCAAATTGCTTCTGATATTGCTCTTTGAACGGATTGACTTTGGCTGCGGTTTTGTATGCCTTCTCGTTCTCCAAACATGGCAACACGTCCTCCCACCATGCATCATAGGCCTTGTCAAGCTTCGCAAGTAAATCGGCCTGCTGGCTGGCAAGGTCGTTCTTCTCTCCCGGATCGGCTTTCAGATCATAGATGCACCACTTTCCCTTTTCCCTAACCTGCAAGTATCGCTGCCAGCGCACGCTGCACTGCCCATATTTCTGGGGGTCCACTCCGGCATTCCAACGACCGACGTGAGTGAAGAGCATCCGCTCATCATGCCAGTCGGCCTCTGGATTCTCCAATAGCGGTACCAAACTAAAACCATCCAGCTTCCTCACAACCTCATCAGGCACCTTGGCACCACTCAACTCACGCAAGGTCGGGAAAATATCC
>CAIQXC010000585.1 GCA_903875675.1 Akkermansiaceae bacterium | reverse complement strand
TTTTTGGCTGTGAGCTAGAATCCCCAAAGGCCACAGACGTCTCACCGAATGACCGTCCAGCCCGACAGCCGTGAAACCAGCTGCTTTAGAACCGCCGGTTATCGGTGGACACACACGCTAAGATTATGAACCGCGATGAAACCATCATCGGACACTTTGCAGCGACAACCCGTGGTGACGTCGTATGCGACGGCCCCGCTTGCATCATCGCCGGTTCGTACAAGACCATGAAAGGGTAAACACCATTTGCCCCGCCACATCCCCCCCACGCCAAGCCCGTCCGGTCTTATTGATCCGACGGGCTTTTTCGTTTCGTTTTCGATATGACCCGACGCCCTCAGCGGCAGCCCACTTCTCTATAGACATAGGAGAATTTTCCCAAGAATCCGCAAGTTCAAGTGTCTCAACAGCATGAAAACTTTCCTCACAGGCTTTGCTGTTGTTGCAGGATGCCAGCTGCTGTCCACGGGTTTGGCAGAGCCGGAGAAGACGGGGCCGGGATCACTGCGGCTGGCGCTTGATCTGATCGATGGATCACACATTGTGGGCACTCCCGCTATCGAGCAGGTGCCGGTGGAGTCCTCATTGGCCAAGGTGGACATTCCGCTAGGGCGACTCGTTGCCATCAAGATGGCTGAGGATCATCAAAATGCTGTCCTCGACCTGCAAAACGGCGACCGGGTCAAGGGCGTCATCAAGCTCGGGCCAATTGCGCTTGATACGATATTCGGCAAAGTTTCCGTCAGCCTCGAAACGATTCAATCCCTGCGGGTCGTGTCGATCGGCACGACACCCTCTCCGGGTGAAGGGCGGCTGGCCTTCGGCGGCGTGAACTGGACACCGTGGCGGACCCAGTTTGAAGTTCGAGGCGACAAACTGGTTTCGTTGCCCGCTGCGCAACCGGGATTCAATTACGGTCATAGTGGTAATGGCCGAGGAGCGACTCTGGTAAACAACATCGGCAGTGGGGAGTGGAAGGATTACAGAGTGCAGTTCGAACTTGGCATGAACGGGGTGGATCCGGCATTTAATCCGTTCATGCTGGGGCCAGACTACGGCGCCGCCAGTATTGGCTTTCATGTCGTTGATGTCAAGGAAAGCTGGAACGAGCGCGGCGGCAGTGGGTATGGGTTGAGTCTCGGTGGCGACGGCTCATGGAGTCTTGGGTGCGGATACAACTCCTATTGCAACACACCCGTCGGCTACGGCAATCCCACCAGCGATGGCAGCCGCATCTTGGCCGAAGGCAAAGGACTGAAGCCCGATCCGGTGAATGGAAACAAGGTACGGATAGAAGTGAGCGGTACCCGTATACAGATCTGGGTGGACGGCGAGAAAATTGCCGATTTGCGGGATGACAAGATGGGTGAAGCTATCGGCGGCCAGACCCTTGACCACGGTGGCATCACATTCACTTGGGGCTTTGAATCGATGGGTTGGATCCGCAATTTTTCGGCCAATCAGCTGTGATTCGGGACAAAGTGAGCATGGCACAGGGAGCAATCAAATGACCATGCCGCACACCAACACCGCATCTCATCTGGTGCACCTTGAGCATTCCCAAACCTATGAACATACATCAAACAGGGCCTTCGGTGCCCACCCAATTCAGATCCTCCGGCAACCGGTGAACTCCCGGAAACCGACATGCATTTTGGTTCCGATTCGGACATGCTGGAATGGTGCCAAAGCGAAGGCATCGTTCCACACAGGGATGAGGATGGATTTTGGGACTGGCAGCGGGCCTGGGATGAATACTGCGTTAGGATTGATAGAGAGGAAGCTGAATGAAATTCCAGATAATTGCAGGCTTGTGGTTTGGATTAGCGTCAATTGCTTATACCAAAGACTCCGTTGTGACCGGTGTTCCAAAGCCGCCCAAACAGTTTATCATCATTTCGATGCCAACTGAAGATGACGATGCCATCCAAAAAGTGGCAACCACCTTCAACGATTCCGCGAACGGCGGGACGGCTGTGGGAATCGGCACGATCATATCCTATTTGGCGGCCCCACCTGAGGAAACCGTCAGAAAATTAAGGCACTTCCTGAATATGGCGGAGAAATACAATTTGCCTGCCGTGATCGAACTGGATGGAATCAACTGGTGGCAGGCCCGTCCCGATTTATGGAACTGGTGGGATGAACAAATGCCCGGCTATAACCCCGAGAACCGGAATAACGTTGAATGGACCGACTGGACGGCGGATTCGGCGGTTAAGATCGGCTGGAGGAATTGGGGCCGGCAACTCAGGGTTGGGCCTATGCCCAACCTGATGAGTCCGGCCTATTTGGAGGCTTGCCATGCTGAGATGACGCGACTTGTTCCCATTATTCTGGAATGGTGGCAGGTCCTGCCTGCGGAAAAGAAGCATCTGCTAGTGTCCGTTCAAATCGGCGTGGAGTGCTCCATCGGAGCGAACAATTGGTATTATCCCAATGGCAACAGCTTATTGAACCAGGCGGAGAAAGATGACCCTGATTATGGACTGAAGCATGATATCTTACCAAGCAGGGGGGTGCAAGCCATCGGCTTCGCCGCAGTCAGCACCCTGGGCATCGAAAAAAGTGGGGAGCTGAAAGAAGAGCAGGTTGCCAAGGCCGTGGATACCTATGTTACCGACTTGTGCAAAGTTGCTTCCGATCTTGGTGTGCCGAGGAATCGCTTATTTTCCCATGCCGGAGGATGGAAAGAGGGGGAATTGGTGTATTTCGCCGCTCTCAACCCCTTCTCCTGCCCGGGATGGAGTTTTTATACATTTGCCAGAGACCCCCAGAAGGATGTCACGGCCATGGCAGCCCTCGGCAAAAGTGATGCACCGTATTGGGGAGCGGTTGAGTGGCTCATCATGGATGCTAAAAACCAATCGGATTGGGAAGATTCCTATCAGCGCATCTTCGCGATTCCCCGGCTGCGTTACATTCAGGTGCGGCATTGGGGCTCCATCAAGGACAATCCGGCCGCCATTCAGGCCATCCAAAAGCTGTCCAAGGATTGCCGGTAATATACATTGAAATCATCGCTGAAATCACTTGGCACGGCCCCATATATCGGCTAGAGAAGGGAACGGACAAGATGTCCGATAATCGACACCTGTATCAACCCGAACTCAAAAACCAACTTCCATGAAATCCATCAAGAACCTGACCCGCTTCACCTACGAGACCTCCGCTTTCCAAGCAAATATTCTGGGCTTGGCCGCCGCATTTTCCCTTATTGCACCAGGCTTCCAGCCGTTTTTTGATTTCGTGGCGGTGGCTACATGGTCGATCGCGGAGTTTTTTCGGTGCTTTCCGGGG
>CAIQXC010000584.1 GCA_903875675.1 Akkermansiaceae bacterium | reverse complement strand
TCAGGGCCAAACCCGAGCCCGCCCAAAGGGCGGTCGGGTTTGGCCCCAACGGGCCGCCGGTTCCGCAATGCGAAACCGGGAGGCCGCAATGCGGCCCCCCTGAGCCAAACCATGCCGCAAAGCGCCCGATTAGTCAAACCATGGCCGCACTGCGGCCACCTTAGCCAAACCAAGTCCGCACAGCGTCCCCAGAGCCAAGCCAGGGCCGCAAAGCGTCACCTCGATCAAACCATGGCCGCAAAGCGCCCACCTTAGTCAAGCCAAGGCCGCTCAAAGCGCCCCCATAGCTAAGCCAAGGCCCCATGAGGTTGCCATTGGGGGCGAGAGTCAATGCCCGCGGTTGCGCGAAATAGTCCTGGCTGGTTAGGGGTGGGTGCTGTCCGCCAGGCAGGACATAGCTGTCCCCGCTGCCTTTGCCGCGAAGATAGGTGCTGAACAAGGTGCCCAGCGCTTCCATCGCTAGGGTGTCGCCGCCCTGGGCGGCCTCGCGCACCATCGTCCAGCGGGTGGTCGCAAATGATGTCGGGCGTGGAGCGGTCATAGGCTGAAGGTTTGCATCCAGCTTCCTTTTGGGATAGATCTTCTTTCCCGGCACACCAAACGAATCAAGCGGGACGAACACTAGCAAACAGCAGAAAATGCCATGAGAAGCGCGGAAAAATTCAGCGGGGAGCAGTACGGGCGCAAATTCCCCCACGACACCATGATCCACCAAAAATCCCAGCAGGATCGCGACGCCCTGCTGTTTGCCATGAACCTCTCACTCGGGGTCGGCATCTTCATGGTGCTCCTCAAAGGAGGCGCCTACCTGCTGACTGGCTCGTCCGCCATCCTGAGCGATGCGGCCGAGTCCATCGTCCACGTGGCAGCCGTCGTCTTCGCCTCCTACAGCCTGAGGCTCTCATTCCAACCCGCCGATGAAAGGCACCACTACGGGCATGCGAAAATCTCGTTTTTCTCTGTCGGATTCGAAGGCGGGATGATCACCATCGCCGCTCTCTATATCCTCGAAGCATCCATCCAAAACTGGATGACCGGAATCCAAATTGAGCACATCGGGATTGGAACGGTCCTCACCCTGCTGGCAATATTCATCAACGGGGTGCTCGGGAAATACCTCATCAGGCTCGGAAAAGAGCAAAACTCTAATATTTTGGTGGCCAACGGTCACCACACCTTCACCGATTGCTGGACCGGAATTGCCGTCCTCACCGGATTGGGGTTCGTACTGGCCACCAAGTGGCTGCCCTTCGACCCCATTTGTGGCATCCTCATGGCGCTCAACATCCTCAGGACAGGTGTGAGTCTGATGCGCGCGGCCTTCTCCGGCCTTATGGACAAAGCTGACCCTGAAGCTTATCTGGCGCTCACCACCCTGCTGGATTCCGAAACGCAAGCGCGGGGGATGACTTACCACCAACCGCGCCTCCGCCACCTTGGGGACGCCCATGAAGTAGCCGTCCACCTCGTATTTCCCCAAGGCGAATCCCTGCAGTCCGCTCACGACACCGCCACCGAGATCGAGACGGCCATCCAAAACACCCTCACGCCGGCCTACGTGACCACCCACCTCGAATGTGCCGGGAACCACGACACTATCCATCCCGTCGGCAAACCTGAACCGAGGATTTGATTTCCAGCCGGACATTCCCCCCGGAAATCATCGTCCGGCTAACTCCCGACCTTCTGGCGGTGTTGAAGGAATGCCGCAGGCTAGTCAAGGCGGAGGAAGCGGCAAAGGCTCCCCACTAACTCTGTTTTCCACACTCCAGCGTAGCGCGGGTTCTGGTGCTAAAAAGGAAAAGTAGGCGGTCTGGACGCCAATACCCCGTTTTCCATCTCCCACCGCTCGCAAGTTGACAACTCACGTCAATGCTGGACTTGCTGGCATTTGTGTTTTGACGAACGCGGCCCCTCAGTCAGCCTTTTGGCGAGGTCGCGCCGTCGCTCAATCGTCAACGTGCTAATGTTGGAAGTATGCCCGACGTGAGGCGGCCTCACCCGTTCGCCGGGTTCCAGCTTCACGGCGCGGTAATCGCCGATTGCGCTCGAACGCCGCGCGTGGTAGTTTTTTCCCGCGCCCGCTGAAACGGGGGAGTGCCTTCAGGCTTGCCGCTTGTGGGTTCCCTGCTTGTCTTGGACACATTCAGCAACTATCGGTCTGCGTTGGCGGGAACGTCACGGCGCGGCGGACCACCCGCCGAACCGAGTGACATCTATCCCCCTTATGGCACCGCCACCCCCAGACGCAGGAAGTGACGACTGCCCGTGCGTGGAATCGAGGCTGTGCGCAAGTTGTTGGCGTCCGGGGCGGTAACTGTCACGCCGCTGGTGCTCCAGGTTTTAAGGTCGGTACTTGTCTCAACTGAGTAGCTTACGCCTTGGCGCCCGGCGTAGTAAGTCAGGCTCAATTGGTTCGCGGCTAGCACCGGCATGGGCAGGCTGTGACTCAGGTTGAGCTTCGGATCCAGGTTGAGGGCATAGGCCATCAACAGGCTTACGCCGTCGCCGTTTGGGTCGGACGCCAGGTCGGCAGAAGCGGCAAACCCGTTGGCCACCAACCAGTTGGCGGTGGGATTTGTGGTGAAGCTGCCGATCATGCTATAACTTGTGCCAATGCTGTTGGTGGCATACGCGATAAAGGTGTATGCTGAATTCGGCGCGAGCCCGCTTGCGGTCACCGTGAATACGCCGGTGGTTCCAGTGCCGGTCACATTGGTCACCCCTGCGCCGCCGAGCTGCGGGTTGCCATTGGCGGAGGTGATTGAAAACACAACTCCGCGTGAGGTGATTGCGGCACCGCCGGTGGCGGTCACGTTGCCGCCCAGCGTGGCCGTGGTGGTCGTGATGCTGGCGGATGTCGGAGATGTCACAGACGGCACAGTGGCCGCAGTCGTGAAGTTGCCGAGCACGCTATATCCTGGTCCCGCGCTGTTGGTAGCGTAGGCTTTGAAGGTGTAGGCGGTGCCAGGCGTCAGACTGCTGGCGCTTACGGTGAAAATGCCGGTGGTACCCGTGCCGGTTACGTTGATTACCCCGGTGCCACCAATCTGAGGATTGTTGTTGGTGACGGTCGGAGACAAGACGACTCCGCGCATGATGATCGTCGCGCCGCCACTGGTGCTCACATTGCCGCCGAGAGTGGCTGTCGTGGTAGCGATGCTGGCATACGTGGGAGTGGTCACGGTCGGCACCGTAACAATGGCGGTGGTGGTGAAGCTGCCGGTCACGCTGTAGCCGGTGCCCTGGCTGTTGGTGGCGTACGCCGCGAAAGTATAGGCCGTGCCGGGTGTAAGAGCGCTGGCGCTCACCGTGAACACGCCGCTTGTGCCGGTGCCGGTGACGTTGGTCACACCCGTGCCCCCGATCTGCGGGTTCGCATTGGTGGCGGTCGGGGAGAACACCACGCCGAGCGCTGTGACGGTTGCGCCGCCATTGCCGGCCACGTTGCCGCCCAGCGTGGCCGTGGTGGTCGTGATGCTGGCGTATGTCGGAGTGGTGACGGTGGGCGGCCCGAGACGAGTGACTGTCACCGCATAGGACTGGGCGGTGATTCCGTCCTGCGCCGTCACCAGGAGGTTGATCGTGTTGGAGCCCAGGCTGAGACTGATTGATCCGCTCGCGCTGCCGGAAGTCACAGTCGTGCCGTTAACCCTGATGGCGGCATTGGCTTGTGAGGTGGAGGGCGTGACGGTAATGCTGGTGGTCGTGTAGTTCACGGTGGCCGTATAAGCGAGCGTGCCGGAGGCGAAGGCGGGTGCGAGCGTGCCGCTGCTCAACGCGATGTTGGACAAGTTGCCGTTGTTGCTCAGGGTGGTGAAGCTGCCGGTCACGCTGTAGGCGGTGCCCTGGCTGTTAGTGGCGTAGGCGGCGAAGGTATAGGCCGTGCCGGGTGTGAGTGCGCTGGCACTCACCGTGAACACGCCGCTTGAGCCGGTACCGGTGACGTTGGTCACGCCCATGCCGCCGATCTGCGGGTTCGCATTGGTGGCGGTCGGAGAGAACACCATCCCGAGCGCTGTGACGGTCGCGCCGCCATTGCTGGTTACGTTGCCGCCGAGAGTGGCCGTGGTGCCGGTCACACTGGCGGATGTCGGAGTGGTAACTGTGGCGGCACTCCCGTTTGTCGTCACCGTGATCGTTCCCGAATTCCCGCTAGTGCCGAAGCCGTTGTAAGCCCTGATTCGATAGTAATAGGTCGTCCCAGCGCTCAACGGTGTGACGTTTATGCCTGTGTAATTGCCCACGTCGTAACTGTTGAAGACATAGATGCTGAACGTGCTGTTCGTTGATACGTCCATGTAATAGCCAGTCGCGCCGCTCGAAGCACCCCAGTTCGCCTGAAAACTAGTGCTGGTCACGCCCGTCGCCGTCGTCGCCACTGGCGCTGAGGGCGCAGTCCCGTTGGTCGTCACTGTGATCGTATTGGAGTTTCCGCTCGTGCCGCTGCCGTTGTAGGCCCGCACCCGGTAGTAATAGGTTGTGCTGGCGCTCAAACTGCTGAAACTTGCGCCGGTGCTACTTCCCATGTCATAGTTATTAGTGAGGTAAGTGCTGAACGTGCTGCT
>CAIQXC010000583.1 GCA_903875675.1 Akkermansiaceae bacterium | reverse complement strand
ATCCTATATCATTGCCGGAATATTGGCCCTGCCGTCGCTGCCGGCCGCCGACTGGCAACCTGCTGCCGGACCGCTCAAGACTCGGTGGGCGAAGGACGTGTCGCCCGCCAGCGCCCTGCCCGAGTACCCGCGGCCGCAGATGGTGCGCCAGGACTGGCAAAACCTCAACGGCTTGTGGGACGTCAAACTCGGTGACGACGCGGAGGTCAAGATTCTGGTGCCGTTTGCAATCGAGTCGGCATTATCCGGTGTGATGAAGCACGTGGACCGCCTGACCTATCGCCGAAGCTTTGACATTCCCAAGGCATGGAGCGGGCAGCAGGTGATTTTGCACTTTGGCGCTGTGGATTGGGAAGCCAAGGTGACTCTCAACGGCAAAGAGCTCGGTATGCACCGTGGCGGCTATGATGCATTTAGTTATGATATTACGGGATCCCTGAAGAATGACGGAGTTCAGGAGATTGCGGTTGAAGTGTTTGATCCGACAGATCTCGGCGGCCAAGCGCGCGGCAAACAGAAACTTAAGCCCGGCAGTATCATGTACACTCCGACCACCGGGATCTGGCAAACTGTTTGGCTAGAGCCGGTGGTCCCGACTCACATTGAATCGCTGAGGATCGTCCCCGATGTCGATCAAGGGTGTGTGCGGATCAAGGTGGCTGCCGTCGCGGGAAAAGACGACGGTAACTTATTGGCAGGCGTTGAAGTTTATGACGGGCCGACTAAGATCGGTGAGGCAAAAGGTGCAGCGGGCGACGAACTGGTGGTCAAGATTCCCAGTGCCAAATTGTGGTCGCCCGAGACTCCCTTTTTATATGATTTGAAAGTGACCGCCAGTGGTCAGCGATTGTCGCCTCAAGCCGACTCTGTGACGAGTTACTTTGGCATGCGCAAGATCGCGCTTGGCAAGGATGATAAAGGCGTCACCCGCATGATGTTCAATGGCAAGCCGGTGTTTCAGGTTGGGCCGCTCGACCAAGGATTCTGGCCAGACGGGATCTATACGGCACCCACCGACGAGGCCCTCCGCTTTGATATCACAGAGACCAAGCGGCTCGGCTTCAACACCACACGCAAGCACGTCAAAGTCGAGCCAGACCGCTGGTATTATTGGTGCGACAAGCTCGGATTATTGGTCTGGCAGGATATGCCCTGTGCCAACTCATACACAGACAAGCATCAGCCGCTCGATAATCCACAGTTCAAATCGGAACTGGTGAACATGGTGACAAGTCATTGGAATCACCCGGCCATCATCATGTGGGTGGTTTTCAATGAGAACCAGGGCCAACACGACACGGAGGAGCTTGTGGCGGCTGTCAATGTTCTCGATCCTTCGCGCTTGGTCAACAATGCCAGCGGCAATGATGATAAAAACTGTGGCGACGTGATCGACAAGCACAGTTATCCCGGTCCTGATTCTCCAAAGCCGGAAGCTAACAGGGCGGCGGTTCTGGGCGAGTTTGGAGGACTCGGCCTGCCGGTGGACGGCCACACTTGGAGCAAGAAAACCTGGGGCTACCAAGGCACCAAGAGTATCGATGATCTAACCAGCGGGTATGAGAAGTTGCTGGCCAAGGCATGGGAGCTCAATGCCCAAGCCGGTTTGTCTGCGGTGATATACACCCAGCTGACTGATGTTGAAACCGAGTGCAACGGACTGCTCACCTATGACCGGGAACTCAACAAGGTGCTCGCGGAGCGGGCTGCGGCGGCGAACACTGGCAAACAAGCTAAACCCTAACTATGTAGGCCGAGTTTCATAAGACTCAAGGTCAGATGAAACAAGTATGACTCGGATCTTTCGGATAATTCTGCAGGATCATCAACCATCCCCGCTCTAACTGGATTCAAATCGATATATGCCGCCATCGTTTGAGCCGCTTCGCCATTTCCACCAGCATCACACTATTGTACAGGCGCTTCAGCCGCTGCAGCAACTCCCCGTCACTCAATCCTCCTGCTGCCAGCGGCGGAACCTCCAATAATATGTGAATATGATTGCAGATAATTTCAAATATCCCCAATGGACCACGCCACCCACAACAAAATCGTCCCCTTCATTTGGTCCATCGCTGACGACTGCCTCCGCGATGTCTTTGTCCGTGGGAAATACCGCGAGGTCATCCAGCTCATGGTCCACCTGCTGTTCGAGCCGGTGAAGAAAAAGCTGCCGCCCGTCATCACCATCTACGATCCCGCGTGCGGCTCCGGCCGCATGCTCACCGACGCCCAGGACTTCATCCTCGATCCCGAGGGCTCCATCCGCTCGAAGGCCGCCATCTACCTCTACGGCAAGGAGGTCAACCCGGAGACCTATGCCATCTGCAAGTCCGACATGATGATCAAGGTCAACAACCCCGAGAACATCCGCTACGGCTCCACCCTCGCCACCGACGAGTTCTCCGGCCTCCGCTTCGACTCATGCTCTCCAACAAGAAAACACCCGACAGCAAGGGCAAGATCCAGCTCATCGACGCCTCCCAGCTTTACGAAAAGCTCCGCAAAAACCTCGGGGCCAAAAACTGCGCCTTCACCGGCGACCACATCACCCAAATCACCCGCGCCTACCTCGACCTGCTGGACACCGGCAAGCAGTCGGTCGATGGCCTCAAATCTCAGGTCTTCGATAACAAGGAATTTGGCTTCTGGAAAGTCACCGTCGAACGCCCGCTGCGGAAGTCCGCCCAATTCACTGCCGAGCGCATCGCCCCGCTGCGCTTCGACAAATCCCTCGCCACTGAAATGGAGTGGATCTTTTCCCAATGGAGTGAGGACGTGTACAAAAAGGACTTCCTCGCCGGGAAAAATGACGCCGTTCAACGCTGGCCCGACCACGAACAAATCGAACTCACCGGCGCGAACCTGAAAAAAATCCTTGATCCCAAGCTCTGGCTCGCCCGTCGCGAGTTGCTGGAAATCGCCGAAAAACTCCACAGACAACTCGGTGCGAAAACGTGGAACGACTTCACCCTCTTCACCGAGGACGTCAAAACCGCCATCAAGAAACTCAAACTCAAGCCCGGCGCGCCTCAGCTCAAGACCATCCTCGACGCCGTCTCGTGGCGCGACCCCGAGGCTGCGCCCATCGTCGCCAGCGAACTCTACCTCGAAATCGACACCGAGGAACAACACCTTGCCTTCAATATAGTGTCGTGCGTAGCAGTCATAGGTGGCTACGCTATGACCGCTACGCTACGCCAGCCAGAAAGTTCGTACGGTGCTTGGGGCTACGCT
>CAIQXC010000582.1 GCA_903875675.1 Akkermansiaceae bacterium | reverse complement strand
TCAGCTATGGCTCAGCTACCAGCACCCGGCAGCGCCAGCGACAGGACCAGCGGCACCCCGAGCGACCGCATGACGGCACCAGCAGCACCAGCAAGATCGATGGGGACGGTTGGAAATAACCGTTAGCGAAATATCCCACAAAACCCTCAAAATCTTTCTAGCGGAAATTCGTAGTGTCACCTATAAGGCACTAACAGCTTTTAAGATTGCATTTTCTATATGCCCCTAAGCATGTGCGGCGTTTTTGTAATCAGCAGGTCGAGAGTTCGAATCTCTCAGCCGGCTTGTAGAATAAGGGTTTTTGAAGTGTTGAATATGTTCTGAATTTTTTGAAGTGGCATTTAATGGCAATTCTGAAAGGCAACGTGCATTCCCGCCACCCGGCAATTGCGTTCTTTCCAATCGATTTGTAGCGCCTTGGGATGGGATTCTGGGCCCTTCAGATCCGCCGCCGTCCAGGCAATTCAGGCGTGCCGGCCCCTCTACGGTGGCCGCCCCCGAGGGAAAGGAAACCCCGAAGCGAGAATCCGGCACCCGTGGGCACCCTTCGTACGAAAAATTTCCCAGAGAGCTCTCTATCACGCCAGCCCGCCGGACTCCTTTTTGATCCATTCAAATTGTCGGAGCTTGCTGGAAGAGAATTTTTCACGCCTTGCCGAGATCAGGCTTTCCAATCGGATGCGGCCTGGGCTGCAATGAGGCGTCTTACGGTTAGTCACATAAACTTCCCAACGTCGTCGTGTCGGCACTAACCCTAGCCACGCCAAGGTGGACATCCTCGGCCAATCCTACGGAAACCTGAGTATTCCGCTCTATGTTGCTGCGGAAACCAGCGTCGTACCGGAGGAAGCTGCCGAATACCGCGTCCGCCGCGAGTTCCTTGGCACCGGGTCCCCGTTTATTCGTCGTAACCGCGGGGCTTCTCCGTCCATGGAATCCCTCCGCGATACGCTCACCACCGCCGAATATGAAACTCTGCGCCGTTGATACCTGCATCCTTCGCCTTTCGGCGGGTGATCCTGCCGAGCTGTTCGCAAAAACCGTCGAAGCCTTGGAAAATCTCCTCAACCGCCACCTCGGACTGCGGATTGTCGCCCACAACATGGTTATCGGCGAAGCTTACATCGCGCTGCAGAAACACTATGGCTTCACCAAACCGGAATCGCGCCAGTCACTTGCCGACGTCCTAACCAGCGGCCTCGTTGAACCTCTCGATGGTCTGGCAACGCTGGAAGTCATCGACTCCGCTGCCAAAGGCGCCGGGCTGATGGATCGGCTCATCCTTCTCGATTCCCACACTCGCCATACAGCCCCCTTGCTCACCCTGGATGCCGCGTTGGCGAAAGTGCCTGGGGCGGAAAAACTGCTCGCCGTGTAATTCCTATATTCATCTGCATGACGCCACTCTCCCATCACTCGCCAAAATGAAGCCCAAGGTTGTGCCCGAGTTCGTGTGCGATGGTCCGGGCGAGCGAACCAACCTTCATGGGTTCCGGTTCAATGAGCAAGGTCTTCACGGGTGGCTGCTTGCCGTGTGAAGGTTTGTCGGGGGGTGCGCAGGTCGTCGAGGGCCGCGCCCAAGTGCGTGAGGTTATCGACAGGGACGGCCCCGATGCCCACCAACACATTCCGGTAAGCGGGCATGGCGCGTCCGCCGGCCAACAATGCCATCTCCGGCGGCAGCACATCGCGCAAACTCACCAGTTCGCCCGCCAAGTGCGGATCGTCCTCGGGATAGACCAAGCTCAGGGCGACGGCGCGGGCCTTGCTGATTTGCGCCGCGCCGGCAATCTCCGCCGCCGGAAGGCTGGTTCCCAAATAAGTGACTCGCCAACCCAAACTCACCGCCGTGGCGGTCACCAGCAGCGCTCCGAGTTCGTGGAATTGGCCGGCCGGAGTCGCCACAACCAGATTGGGCGCATGGGCCGGCAACCCGAAGGGCTTGCTCGCATTCCCTAACACCACTCGCAGCACCGAGGTGGCAAAATGTTCGTGTGCGGCCATCAGCGAGCCATCGCGCCACAATTCTCCGAGGAGATGGCTCAGCGGGGCAACCAGCCGTTGCAGCAAGCCCTGCGTCCCCAGCGCGGAGGCCGCCCGCTTGAGGGCATCTTCCAGCACCAGTCCATCGAATGCCTTGATCGCAACCATGCACTCGTCAAGAAATGGCGCGCTGGCTTCACTTGCGCCTCCAGAGATACCGCTGTTGCCTGCTGCCGACTCGGAGACAACCTTGCGCAACCTGTCCTCAGAAAACTGCGCCACCTGACTGATGTTGTGGCCTGCTTGGGTCACCTCACGCAGCAACTTGAGCCGCTCGATCTGCTGCTGCGTGTATAGGCGCCGGTTGCCGGATGTCCGATGCGGCTCCACCACCTTGTAGCGCTGCTCCCAAATCCGGATCACATGCACACTCAGCCCGCTCAGGCGCGAAACCAACTGGATCGGAAATTGAACGTCTGGCATAAGCTCGACAGAAAATCCACAATTCAATCAAGCCATGCAACAAAAAAATAGATTTATTCAGGTAATTAGGAATTTTTCACCGAAAATGCGTTTGTTTCTCGGGTTATTGATTCATTCGCGAAATCATCCGAGAAAAAATTTGCACTTCGACATAACCTCTACAATGTCTAAACCTGACAACCGGAAGCGAGCCTTTCGGGCACCCATGAAAACACAACCGAACCAAATGAAAGAGCTACAACCGATGAAGACACGTTTGATTTCCCGAAGCTGGATGTTCGCCACCGCCCTCTGCGGACTATTGATTCAAACTCCGCTGTGGGCGGCCCCGAAAGATATCGCCACCTTTGAAACGGCAGATTCCGTCAAATCCTGGATCTCAGTCAACGACGGGGTCATGGGTGGGGTGTCCAAGGGGGGCCTCAAACGCTCCGAACAAGGGACATTAATTTTCAGCGGGGATCTTTCGCTGGAGAATAACGGCGGCTTTGCCTCCATCCGAACCCAGCCTCGCGAACTCCACTTGGCTGGCTCCTCCGCCATTCTCGTCAAGTCGCGCGGCGATGGTCGCACTTACTGGGTCGAACTGCGGGTAACGGGTCAAATGGCCGCCAGCTCATACCGCGCCGACCTGCCCACGACAAAGGGTGAATGGAAAGAAACCCGCATTCCGCTCAGCGACTTCAAGCCACAAGCGTTCGGGCGGGCCCTGCCATTGAAGGCCGTCAATCCGGCGGCGGTGGCGTCACTCGGGTTCACGCTTGCCGACAAGAAAGCCGGGCCGTTCGAGTTGGAGATCGAATTCGTGAAGGCCATCGGAGATGACGCCGCGCCGGTCGTGACCAAGAACGGCAACACTCTGGTTGACGTCGCCACCGCCGCCGGGGGATTCAAAACCTTGCTGGCTGCTGCCACCGCTGCGGATCTGGTCGGCGTGCTCTCAGGCAGCGGACCATTCACTCTGCTCGCACCCACGGATGAGGCTTTTGCCAAGCTGCCCGCCGGCACCGTCGAAACCCTGCTGAAACCCGAGAACCGGGGACAACTTGTCGGTATCCTCAAAAACCACGTCATCGCGGGACGAGTCAGTTTGGCCAAAGCCCTCGAGGCGGGTGAGGCCACCACCCTGCAAGGCTCAAAAACATCGATCACATTTGCCGACTCGCGAGTCCGGATCGGATCTGCGGCCCTGGTAAAAGCGGACATCAAAGCATCCAACGGCATCATCCATGTGATCGACCAAGTGCTCATTCCGGCAAGCACTGAGCAGACGGCGGCGACACCTGGGAAGTTGATCGAACTGGCCATCGAACGCGGTGTGCCGTTGTTCAACAAGGGGGATGTTGCGGCTTGCGCAGCCCTGTATGAACTGACTTGTGAGGCACTGCAAACCATGGAAGGTGTCACAGAAAAATCCCGCGCTGAACTCGCCGAAGTCCTCAAGGCGGCTCGCGCTGAGTCAGTCTCACGCAACCAAGCGTGGATTCTGCGTGCCGGCATGGACCGCATTTGGAACGATTTAAAGGCCGGCAACAAGCCGCCGCAACACCGCTGAGGGCTTGCCCGGTAAAGCACTCGAGGAATCGGAGCTGGCAATTGAACCCTCCCAGTGGCAGCCTGGGAGGTGGACAACCCGCAGAACATGAGTCGCAAATCCGTCATCATCATCGGCTCCGGTCTCGGAGGTTTGTCCGCAGCCATCTCGCTGGCTCAGGAAGGATATCTCGTCACCCTTCATGAGAAGAACGCGCAGATCGGCGGCAAACTCAATGTTCTCAAATCCCAAGGATACACATTTGACCTCGGCCCGTCCATTCTCACCCTGCCTCACATTTTTGAGCGACTTTTCACGCGCTCTGGCCGCTCCATGAGCGATTACATCCCGCTGCGGACGCTGCGGCCACATTGGCGAAATTTCTTCGAAGACGGCAAGGTGGTGGACCTGGATCCAGACCCGGAGCGGATGGCCGCAG
>CAIQXC010000581.1 GCA_903875675.1 Akkermansiaceae bacterium | reverse complement strand
GCGGGGGTTGGTCTTCCTGACCACGATCACTCACGACTTAGCCGCGAGTCCCACGAAGTGAATGGCGCAAGCCCGACATGCGGGAACTCATCGACTGGCGAGCCGGATGCGAGAAATTCGCCCGTCCGGTTCTGAGGGAGGGCTGGGGTAGCAATGCCCCATCCCTACCTCTATTTGAGTTCCCCTTCAAGGAGAGTGGGCATCTTGCCTGTGATGGAAGACAGCGCTTCCAGAGTGTCTGTGCATGAAACGACAGGCTAGAAGCCCGTCGTCCATGACAGGCTAGAAGCCTATCCTCCGACTAAGCAACAGTATTGGGCTTTCAGCCCTCAATAAAATCGATTTGATCGCTACCCAGGGCGAGGCCCTGGGCTGGCCTATTGCCGGGCCGTTGACCCTGAAGAGTGCCAGACCATTTTCCGGAATTGCGCGCCATTTCCCCGTCAATTCAAAGCCGGAGTCAGGAATGTCGCGGGCCTCAGGGCAGCCCGTAAAGACTGGCACCTATCTTGCGGCTGGCGGCGATGGTTTCGGGATAGGGCGTGTCCGCCACGTCGAGGAAACCTATCTGGTAATTTTCCTCATCGTAGGAGCGGCCAGTGGTTGGCTCGTCCATCCACTGGAACCAGTGGGTGCCCACGATTTGCGGATGCTTCAAAGCGCCCGTCACATAGTCGTTGTAGGTCTGGGCGCGGGCGGCTTGGTTTTCCACTGGGACGAGACCGGTGTGGAACATGCCGCGGTCCAGTGCGCCGAAGTGGAACTCACCGATGATGAGCGGCTTGTCGCTGCTAGGGTTCTTGAAGTCGGCTATGCTGCGTTGGTAGAGGTTGTAGCTGATGACGTCGCAGTACTTGCTGGCGGCACGGTCTGCCAGGTCATTGACCCAGGCGAAGCGGCAGCCGAGATAGAGTTGGTTGGGGGCGACGGCTTTGATCGTGTCGCGCACGGTGCGGAAGTAGGTTTCGGCTGACCTCGAGTAAAAGGCGGTTAGATCGGCACGTGCCTTGAGCGGGTCTGGTGCGGCACGGTTGGTGAGCAGTGCGTCCCATGACTCGTGTTGGGTGCCCCAAGCTGTGTTGAGTTTTCCGATGTCGCCATACTTTGCCTTCAGATCGGCGATGAAGGCGGTTTTGGCGGCTTGGTCCGGCGGTGACTTGAGTGCCCCGAGAGCCAGGGATGTGTCGTCGCCCCAAGACATTTCATTATCGGAGAAGTAGCCGATGCACCATGGGTCGTTGGCGCTGGTACCGTGTTTTTCCTGCATGGCCCGGCGCACCATTTTGGAGAAATTTGGATCGAAAACATCTGGAAACTTGCCCCAGTATCCGTCGCTGCCCTCGATCTCGCGGACGCCGTCTGATCCCAAGGAGTCGGTGTATGGAGTCCGGTGTTGAAGGAATACTTCCGGGGCGGACCAATTGGCGATGGTGTTGAGTCCCCAACTGCGCAGGCGCTGGTGAATGGTGGCGGCATAGGCCGGCTTCCAGTCCGGGCCGTATTTGCGCTTGAGATTGGCACCGGCGAAGGAGAAGCAATCGTGCCAGCCCCCTGCGTAGTGGCCCTTGAGAACGAAGCCGCTGCAGAGGAACTCCTTGAACTCAGGCAGGGTGCCCGGAAAGTCCTGGAACCAGTCGGCGCGCTCGTCAATCGGGGTGTTATCGATCATCCGCACACAGTCAATGCCATGCGAGAAGAACAGGCGGCCGTCAGGGTCAACCAGCCACCACTTGCCGTTGGTTTTCTCCGTGCGGAAAAATCCGCTGGCCTGAAGCTGCGGTCCGTCGGCCCAGCCGCCATACTTGTCCCAATCCTTCGGGCCGGGTTGCGCGGCGAGTTCCTTGGCCTCGCTCACCCGCCGTTGTTGCAATTCCGTTAGTGAATGAGTTTTTCCTGGCCAATCCTTGTGCTTGTACTGGCCGAACGTGTCGATGAACGGAAAAAACGGGGTGGCATCGGCAGACCACGCGGTTGGGGCGATGTAGGTGCCAGTGGCGCTGAGCCCGTCAACCTCGAAGGTGCTGGCTTCTTTTGGCTGGTTCACGAAGAGCAGAATCTGGGTGATATTCGTGGGGTTGATGGTGCCGGGACCACCGCCGGCCACCGGATAGCCCCTCATGCCGAAGAGCTTGCCACCCAGCGTTTCATCGCTGGTACGCCTCAGTTCGACCTGCAAGGTGCCGCTTTGACCCGAGTCGAGTGTGATCGCCCCATTGACACAATTTTTCGTGCCATCGGCTCCGGGGTTGTCAATGCGGCAATTCAGGGTGCCGCGGGTGGGGGTGCAGGACAGATTTATTCAAGGTCTGACGATTTCTTGGTTTTGCGTATTTTTTTGTTGCTCTGGTATATGTGAACACATATATTCGCCCCGTATGAAGACCATCCCACTACCCGAACGTGTTGCTCAAATGGCCACCATCACCCGCATGGAGCGCGGCCACATCTCCGTTATCCGAACAGGTCCTGACGGACAGCCTTACCACAACCTCCAACACCGCGAGGACGGCCGCAATGTCACCGAATACATTCCCCGGGAAGAGCTTCCCGCTGTGCAGGAAAACGTTGCCGCCTACGAGCATTTTATGAAGCTTGTTGACGAGCATGTGGCCGGGATTTCTGAGG